>NZ_JBSQAX010000002.1:0-96949 GCF_053851575.1 Mycoplasma sp. 2261
AACAAACACTAAGACATATATGAATTACAAGAACTATTTTTTGTTCCAGCAATTAATTTTTCACTTTCGTATTTTTTCCCATAATTGATAATTAAATCATTACTGTAAATCTTTTTTCTATCGCCTCATTGATTGCCATGTGCTAAATTAACCTCTTTTTTGCATAATTTAGCATTTCTTAATTTTTGTTTTAATCTTTTTATGGTTGATATTGAACATTTTGCTTTTAAAGATAATTGCTTATTTGTTAAATTAGAATATGTAGTTATAACATCTAATTTTCGTTTTCTATTTAATTGAAAATAGTTTAATTCTATTTCATGCATAATAAGACCACCTATAACATTTTACTATATATGTTAGGTGGCTCATTTTTGTTGCAATTTAACGAAATAATTGTCCGCTGTAGCGATATATTTTTTAAAGAAGGGTGTTTAATAATTAACATATAATTATTGAAATTTTTATTGATAAGCTACATTGGAATAAAATTATGATATTTACAAAATAATTTATAAAAAATTATCTTTCTTAAAAACTATAATCAAAATTCTTAAAGTATTTAAAGATAAAGTCTATTTAAATTTTGCTATAGATTTTTTGTATTTCATCTTTCGGACTAAAAAAGTGTGTTTTAATTTTGTAATTAAATATATTTGTAACCTTAATATCCCCTATTGCAAAATCTACTATAAAAAAATATAAATATAAAACTTTTTTTACATCATTAATAAACTGTTAGTGTCTATAATTATTAAATATGAAAAATATTAAGCTAAGAATAAAGTCAGCAATGATTTTAGCATTAATTTTATTGCCTTTTTTATTTATAACATATTTTGGAAAAATACCAGGAAAAGTTATTGGCTTCTCCTTCTTTGCTATCATTTCTGCATGAGCAACTTATGAGATTCTTTCTCATAACATTTTAAAAAGATGGGAAAATATTCTTATAGCTATTTTAACAGTATTAGTTTGGGCTTTTCCGTTGGATTGGTTCTCGGCGCAACCAGAACATAGTAATTTTATAGGTCTCGCAAAAACAACTGGTTCAAATATATTGATAGTAACAAAACAAATAAAAAAATCAATTTTTTTTGGATATGATAGTCTATCTAAATTTAGAGCATTACAGCTATTGCTAATAATTCTCTTTATAACTTGCATATTTCTAGTAAATCTTTTTATTACTAAAACCATAAAAAGAGACTTTATTTTTTCTTATTTTATTGCTATTTTTTCAACATGATTTATTCCACTTGCTTTTAAAAGCTTGTTTATATATAATGCTGCAAATTTATATTTTGTCTTCGCCATTATTATAATACCAGTTATCACTGATACGATGGCCTATGTCGGGGGTTCTTTATTTGGAAAAAAATTAATTAAACGAGGGATGGCTCCTAAAATAAGTCCAAAGAAGTCATGAGAGGGCGCTTTTGTAGGTTTTATATTTGGATCGATTTTTGTATTTATAACAATGTATTTAGGCCATATAACACAAAACAAAACATTTTCTATTTTTACTAATTGAAAACAATTAATAGCTGGCATATTCCTTTTACCATTTATATCTATTCTAGGCGATCTTGTTTTTTCGCTAATCAAAAGATTATATAAAATAAAGGATTTTTCAAATTTAATACCAGGGCATGGTGGTTTTATGGATCGTTTTGATTCAACTTCATTTGTTGTAATCATGACTTCAATAATATTATTTATTAATTAGATTTGGAGGTAATTCATATGATGGATGAATATTTTAAACAACTATGTAAAGAGGTAAAATTTGAGCCATCTAATGAATTTGATGGTGCTAAACTTTTATTAGTACATCCTGCTATTAAAGAGGGATTTGAAAACTGAGTTTTTGATGTACAATTTGATCAACATATTAACATCAATGAATATAAGAAATTTCATAAAGCTGTCGAGTCTCGATTTCCAAAATGCCGTATTAATTTAATTATTCAAAATGTTATTTTAGATAAAAAAAACATTGCTGACTATCTAAAATATGTTATTGATAAAAGTTTTCCTTCATTGAATGACATTTCTGGTTTTATAAATTCGGCTCATATAGAAGTGACTGACAATGAAATAAATTTTCTTATTCCATTAAAAACTGCATATGAGAAATTCAAACAAAATAATAACCTAATTGTTCAAGGACTAGAAAAAATAGGATTTGAATTTCTTAAACCTATTTATAAATTAGCTGATAATTCAAATAATAGTAAGAAAAAAACCATAAACAATTTAATAAACTCCTACTCAATTCAACAAAAAGAGGAATTAAGTTTTTCACAAAAAAATCCAGATAAAAATATAGCAAATAGTAGCGGTCAAAAATATTACGCAAAACCTAAGGCTAAATTAGTTGAAATGGATATTGCTACCGCCTTAACAACATTTGAAGAACTAAGAGTTATTGTAAAAGGGGAAATTTATTTTTTAGAATGGAAATCGTTAAAAAATAACAAACGCCTTTTAACATTAAAAATTTCAGATTATAACGAAGCTATTTCTGTCAATTTTATTCAAAACGAATCAGAAGAAAAACCTTCTATCAATGAAGGCGATACGATTTATGTAACGGGTATGCTAACTGATGACAAATTTACACAAGCTAAGGTTATAATGGCATACGGTGCGCAAGCATTTACCAAAACAGAGCCAATAACTTCATTAGCTGAAGATAATGAGGTTGAAAAAAGAATAGATTTAGCCACAAGAACACACATGAGTGTTCAAGACGGAATTTCTTCCCCTAATGAATATATAAAAGCTGCCATAAAATATGGCCATGAATTTATCGCAATTACGGATTTAGATAATGTGCAAAGTTTCCCATCTTTCTATAATGCCTTAAAAAAAGAAAAAAGAATTAAACCTATATACGGAGCAACACTATCTACAATTTCAAAGAAAAATTTAATTTTTAAAGGATATGAAAAATTTAAGGATTTTAATTTAAAGGAAGCTGAGTACGTTGTTTTTGACCTCGAAACTACAGGACTATCATGCCGCTTTGACGATATTATTGAGTTTGGAGCTACAATAATTAAAAATGGCATAATAGTAGAAAAAATTCAGTTTTTTATCAAAACAAAAAAGACACTAAGCCAAAAAATCAAAGAACTAACCAAAATAAATGAACAGCTTTTAGAAGGGGGGCTATCCCCTGAAGAGGGAATTAAAAAAATCCATTCTATTTTAAACGGGCGCATTGGTGTAGCGCACAATGCTGCGTTTGATATAAATATGTGTATGGAAAAATTTAGACAATTAGGTCTTGATACAAGCAATCTAATTTGTGTTGACTCCTTGTGGGTTTCATATTTTTTAGATAAAAGTGAAGCAAGGCATAAAATGAATTATGTATGTAAGAGACATAATGTTATTTATACATTTAGCGACGCTCATAGGGCTGATTATGATGCTCATGCTTTGGCTCAAGTCTGATTAAAAATGATCACAAGATTAGCCATTGAAAAAAACATCTTTAGTGCATCCGAGCTGTTAAATGTTGATGCTACACAATGATCAAACAGAATAATGTCTTCCGAAATAAGAGTATTAGCAAAAAACCAAAGAGGCCTTAAAGAGTTATTCAATATTCTATCTTCATCACTAACAAAAAATTATAATGACGGTCCAAAGTTTTACATTGAGGATAAAATAAAATACAATAATATTTTGTTTGGTTCGGGGACACATCGCTCAAAATTATGGGACAAAATAATCCTGGGTACAAATGAATCAATAGAAAAAGAAATCATTAACTTTGATTATATTGAATTGCCACCGATTTCATCTTTTGTGTATTTAGTAGAGGGTGAGGAACTTATCTCATGAGAAAATCTTAAATTCGCATATCATGACTTAATCGAAAAATGCAAAAAGCTTAACAAAATGTGTGTTGCAACATCTGATTCAAGATATGTTTATGATTTTCAAAAAACTATTCATGCCATTTACATTAACGCTCCTTCGCTTGGCGGTGGGGTACATTGATTAAAAAGAAAAACACAACCAAAGTTGCAATATCTAACAACTAGACAAATGTTAGATGAATTTGCTTTTTTAGGTGATGAAAAATTAATTAAAGATATTGTTATTTATAATCCCAAAAAAATTGCTAATCAAATTGAGAACATACAAGTTATTAAAGATAAATTGTATGTTCCAACCTTTGATGATTCACCAACTAAATTGCGTAATTTAGTATATGAAAATCTTTATAAAAAATATGGAAAAAGTCCTGATCCAATAATCATTGAAAGAATAGAAAAAGAGTTAAACCCTATTATTAAGTATGGTTACTCAGTAATTTATTGAATTAGCCATAAATTAGTTAAACGTTCAAATGAAGATGGTTATCAAGTGGGTAGTCGTGGCTCGGTAGGTTCCTCGATAGTGGCTAACCTATCAGAAATATCAGAAGTCAATCCACTTGAACCACATTATTTATGTTTGGAATGCAAATATTTTGAATGAAATAATGATCCCAATATATATTCAGGGTGGGATCTCCCTAATAAGAATTGTCCAAATTGCAATAAAAAACTCTCAAAAGATGGGCATAATATACCTTTCGAAACCTTTTTAGGTTTTGAAGCTAACAAAGTTCCGGACATTGATTTAAATTTCAGTGGTGATTATCAACCAAAAATTCACAATTTAGTTAAGGAATTATTTGGTGAAAATCATTCATTCAGGGCCGGAACTATATCTAAAATTGCCTTAAAAACCGCGTATGGTTTTTGCCGAAAATATATGGAAGAAGTGCGATTAAGTGAAACACCGTGATCAAGAACTTTTCTTGATTTCTTAGCAAATAAATCGGCCGGGGTTAAAAGAACAACAGGGCAACACCCGGGAGGAATTATTATTATTCCCAAGGAATTTGATGTTGAGGACTTTACACCTGTTAATTATCCCGCAAATGATGTTAATAGTTCATGAAAAACTACACACCTTAATTTTGAATCCATTCATGATAATGTTTTAAAACTTGATTTACTAGGTCATGATGATCCAACAACAATAAAAATGCTTGAAGATTTAACAAAAACAAATGCCAAAGACATACCAAAATCTGATCCAGAAGTTATGAAGTTATTCTATACAACTGAATCGCTAAAAATCGATCCAAAAATGATTGATGGTGAAACTACAGGTGCTTATGGTTTGCCAGAGTTTGGAACAGGTTTTGTTAGAAACATGTTAAGAGAAGCGCAACCACGCACATTTAATGATTTAATCTTATTAAGTGGTCTAAGTCACGGAACTAATGTGTGGGCCGGAAATGCTGAAGAGTTAGTCAAAAAAGGGTTTAAATTAAAAGATTGTGTATGTTGTCGTGATGATATTATGCAAGAATTAATAAGAAAAAATATCGAGCCATTAAAAGCTTTTGAAATAATGGAAAAAGTCCGTAAGGGTAAGGGCTTATCCGCAGAGCAAGAGGAACTATTAATAAAAAATAATGTTCCAGACTGATACATTAATTCACTAAAAAAAATTGAATATATGTTTCCTAAGGCTCATGCAACGGCTTATGTTATTATGGCCTGAAGAATTGCTTGGTATAAACTTTATTATCCTCTACAATTTTACGCTTCATATTTTTCAATAAGACCAGATGCAATTGATATTGAAACAATGTCAAAAGGGTATACTAGCGTTGATATAAAACTAATGAATTTAAAAAAGAGAAAGAACGATATAAGTAATGCGCTTTCAACAAAAGAGTCAGCATTAATTACCACATTTGAAATAACAAAGGAAATGTATGCTCGAGGGTTTAAAATCCAAAACGTTTCTTTATCAATATCTCATTCCAAAGATTGAATTGTTGATGAAAAAACCAAATCCTTAATACCGCCATTTATTGTTGTTGATGGACTAGGTGATACCGTTGCAGAACAAATAGTTAATGCTCGAAATCAGCAAGAATTTTTATCTATCGAAGATCTTTGCCAGAGAGGAAAAGTAAATTCTAAGATTTGTTCCGAACTAAAAAAACTAGGTATATTAGATAATTTAAATGATACAAATCAAGTTGAATTATTTTAACAAAATAACCTTAATTATAATTAAAAAACGTCTTGTATGTATTCAACATAAAAGACGTTTTTATTTATTTTCTTCTTAATTTTTTCAGCGCATTAATTGCGGCATTGGTTTCGGCTTCTTTTTTAGATTTACCATAACCCTCGCCATATCTTTGAGATTCATGCAACACAATAGAACCAAATTCATTGTTAGGAAGCATTTCGGTAACATACTCAATTCTAGAATGACTAAATTGTTGTAGCAATTCTTGCAACTCGCTTTTAGGATGCACATGGGTCTTGTTACATTGCAAATTAAATGATTCTCATAATGTTAGGTCAGTAATTTTCTTTACCCCCTCAATACCATAAACCAAATATATAGCACCTATAAATGCTTCATAAAGATTAGATTTTGTTTTGATATTAGTTCCATTGGAAAATGCAGAATTACCATATCTTAATCATTTAAATAATGAGTACTTTTCAACAATTTTGGCAAGGTTATTTTTATCTACTATACTACTTCTTAATTTACTTGCTAAACCTGCCTCATATTGCGGAAATTTATTGGCAATTCAACTTGTTACAACAAATTGTAATACACCATCTCCAATGAATTCAAGATATTCATTATGAGGTCTTGTCTTATGTTCATTCGTAAAAGATTTATGTGTAAATGCAGTTATTAAAATAAACAAATGTTCATCACTTAATTCTTTTGTTTTTACTCCCAATTGTTTTAAAAAGGGCAAGACACTATCTAGGATTTTTAAATCACTACCATTAAATTTCATTATTTTCAATATCCCCCAATTGCTTTGAAAGGTTCTTTATAAAATCTTCCTTTTCTAGCAAAAGCTTAATTTGGTTTAATGCGTTTTCAAATGCTAATTCATCAGAACCGCCGTGAGCTTTAACAACAATTTTTTCTAAACCAATTATATATGCACCGCCAATATTTCGGTAGTCAAATTTTTCTTTAAATTTTTTCAAATCATTTTTCAAAAAAAGACCCCCTATCTTTGTTTTTATATTTTTATAAATTATTTTCTTGAGAAGTTTCCCAAAATTAATAAATGAAGATTCAAGAGTTTTTAGAAATATATTTCCTTGTTGTCCTTCAGCTAAAATAATATCAACCTTTCCGGCAATAGCATCGTTAGGCTCAATAAATCCATAAAAATTAATTTTCTTATTTTCCTTTAATAGCGTGTAAGCGTTTTTGATATTTTGGCTACCCTTATATTCCTCGGTGCCAACATTTAACAATCCAATACTTGGGTTAAATTTTTTAAAAATTAATTCAAAATATTTACTAGCTACAATAGCTCAGTTGTTAATATATTGAGCTGGTGTATCAATATTTGCGCCGGCATCTAATAACAGGGAAAAATGGTCAGACATTGTAGGCAATATAGGCATAAAAGCAGGCCTAAAAACGTTTGGTAATCTTTTTGTTTTTAGGGTTGCTAATGAAATAAAAGACCCGCTATCACCACTGCTCAAGATTGCATCAAAATCATTCTCATTTAAATAATTAAAAGCATCCAACATTGATGATGGCTTTTTTAAAACGTCTCTTATCGAAGAATTGATGGTTGCTAAATTGGGCGAATCAATAATTATAAAATCTTCTTTTTTTATTAAATAAGTATTGTTTTTAATTTCTTTTTCAATAAGTTTTTTATCGCCAACTAAGGCAATTTGATAATCCTTATTTTTACTCATAAAGGCTAATGCGCCTTGGATTGCTTCTTTATAGCCATTATCATTATTCATTACATCGAAAACTATTTTTTTCATTTCAATTCTCCTATTCCGCTGAAATTAAATAAGGATAAATACTTTGACCACCATTGTGTATTTCGATATCTACATCAAAATTTATTTCAATATAATTTTGTAATTCATCTATATCTGACTCAGTAACATCTTGGCCATAAAAAATGTTAACTAATTGCGTTTCGGGAGTAATTAATTCATGAAGTAATTTTATTGCTGCACCATTAAATGTTGAATCTGTATCTTTCAATCTTCCTTCTTTTATAGCCATAAAATCACCGGCTTTAACCTTAATACCGTTGAGTTTAGTGGTTTTAATTGAAGGTGAAACCTCGCCATAATGAATATTTAAAAGAGCATCATTCATTAGCTGTTGATTATCAGAAACACTATTTTCCTCACTATAGTTAAATAAAATACTTAGTGTTTGGGCCTGTGATTTTGTTGGAATTACTATAATTTCTTTATCTTGCACGATAGTTGAGGCTTGTTGGGCTGAGAGGATAATATTTTTATTATTTGGAAGAATAAAAATAGTTTCAGCTCTTACGGCGTTAATAGCGGATACAATGTCATTTATTGATGGGTTATTAGTTTGCCCACCTTCAACAATATACGAGACACCATTTTCTTTCAAAAGATCAATAATGCCAGTTCCAGAATTGCACGAGATTACAGCAGTCTTTTTTATTGGACCGCAATCATGTTGATTATCGTCACAACATTGATCATTACTATTATTATCATTTTTATTTCTTTTACTATCATTAGCTTGTAAGGTCATATTTTCAATCTTAATTTTTATAAATTGTCCCAAGCTGTTGGCAATATTTAAAACATCACCAGGTCTAGTGACATGAATATGAACCTTTAAAAATGAGTCATCCTGCACAAGAACCATTGAACTACCATGTTTCTCTAATTTCGAAATTAATAAATCCTTTTTGAATTTTTTCTTATTTTTTAATTCGACAATAAACTCGGTGCAATAACCAAACTCACCATCAAAAACTTCATTATCAGATATAAATTTATTTACCTCAGTTTGTTTTTCCAAAAGCGTAATAGGTTGACCTTGAAAGTATAAATGCATTCCCTCAAGAATAGCATACAAACCTTCACCTCCTGAATCAGTAACCTCAACTTCTTTTAAAACCGGTAATAGATCAGGTGTATGATCGCAACTTATTCTAGCAAGTTCCACGGCAACACGTGAAACGTCAGTAATATCACTATCAATAAGAATTTTTTCTTTCAACCCTTCTGATGTTTGTCTAATAACAGTTAATATTGTCCCCTCAACAGGTTTTAAAACAGCTTTGTAAGCGTATTTATAAGCTTCCTCAAACCCTTTTACCAAATCATAAGAATTTATCTCTTTTTTATCCTTGAAAGCAACTGCGAAACCTTTAAAAATTTGGCTTAAAATTACCCCAGAGTTACCTCTGGCTGAAAATAATAATGATTGACCTATTTGACTGGAAATATCAGAAATATTGTTAAATTCATCTGCCTTAATATTTTCAACTGCAATAATTGTTGATGTCATATTCGACCCTGTATCACCATCAGGCACAGGGAAAACATTCAATGCATTAATAAGATTTTGTTTGTTGCTTAAATTATAAGCACCAGACAAAATAGCGCCCAGCCATTGTTTTCCGTTAATTTTTTTCATTACTTATTCCTTTTATAAAAACACAAAGTTTTGATAATTTTATATTTTCGCTTTTTAGTTTGTAGGTTAAGATTTGGTATATTTCTTCCACTAGGTTTTTTGCATTTAAGTTTATCAAAATTATTAATCCAATAGTTACAGAAATTCCGTTTTTTTGTTTCGGCATCTTTTCCACAACTATTCCCGTATTAGCAAAATTAACCATATTTGTTTCATCCAAAGCCTTAAAATCAACTACGCCAGCAATTGAACCAATTCAGTTCTTAATATCTGTTTCTAATTTTTCTAACATTGAAACCTCTAACATTAATTTTTGATGTAACTTCTTTTTATTGGAAACATATTAGTTAGTTTAGCTACTTCTTTTTTAATAACTGTTTTTAAATTCTCATTATTTGGATCTCTTAACAACTTATCCATTAGGTTAGCTAAAATGATAAATTCATCTTCGCCAAAACCACGAGAAGTCATGGCGGCCGATCCTAATCTAATGCCGCTAGATACTAATGGTGTTTCTGTATCGTTCGGTATTGAATTCTTATTAACGGTGATATTGCATTCTTGTAATACTCTTGATGCTTCTTTGCCAGTTAAACCATATGTACTTTTAACATCAATCATAAAAAGATGATTTGCTGTCAAACCAGAAATAACTTTCGCCCCTTTATTCATAAAAGTTTGACAAAAAACTTTTGAATTAATCAATAACTGTTTTTGATAATCAATAAATTCAGGTTGAAGCGCTTCATAAAAAGAAACAGCTTTACCAGCAATTTGATGAAACAAGGCTCCACCTTGGCAACCAGGAAAAACTGCCTTATCAATCTTTTTAGCCAATTCTTCATCATTTGTTAGAATAATTGCACCTCTTGTCCCTCTTAGTGTTTTATGAGTTGTTGTCATAATCACATCGGCATAACCTACTGGTGATGGATGCAATTTTGCTATCACTAACCCCGAGATATGCGATATGTCTGCAAATAAATATGCACCTACTTCATCTGCAATATCTCGAAATCTATCAAATTCTACAATTTGCGAATAGGCTGAGTATCCGCATATAATCATCTTAGGTTTAACCTTTTTAGCTATTTTTAAGACTTCATCAAAGTCTATTACTCCATTTTCGTCAACTGAATAAGTATATGATTCATAAAAAATTCCGCTAAAAGAGATTTTGTAACCATGAGTCAAATGACCTCCCGAATCAAGAGAAAGACCTAATACTCTATCGCCTGGTTTTAACAAGGCCATATAAACAGCGGCGTTAGCAACTGATCCTGAATATGGTTGAACATTTGCAAATTTAGTACCAAAGAGTTTTTTTGCTCTTTCCTGTGCTAATGTTTCAATTTGGTCAATAAATTCGCAACCTCCATAGTATCTTTTATTAGGGTATCCTTCACCATATTTATTTGTCAAACACGATCCAACAGCATTTAGTACTTGCTCAGAAACGTAATTTTCTGAGGCAATTAATTCAATATGGTCAGTTTGTCTCTTTGCTTCATTATTGATTATTTCTGCAACTTCTTTATCAATTAGCGAAATTTTCTTATACATATAATCTCCTTGGAAAGTAAATATTTTATTTTGGCTTAATTTAAAACTAATTTAGATATAAAATAAAAAACTAAACTTAATTTAGTCTAGTAATGTTCTTTTTGCTCTTTCTTCTTGTTCAAACTGTAATTTTTGTTTTTCTTTTTTCTTTTTTTCAATATGTTTAAACACAAGCAATATTGGCAACGATAAAAATGCAAGACCAACAGCTGGCATGACTCTGTAAGGCCACTCTTCAACGCCTGATGAAACTAAGAACGAAGCCATAGCAATTGCAAATGGAACTAAAAAAACGAATGAACTACTGCTATAAACCTTAAATTTAAAAACTATTAAAGAAACAACTGCAGTTTGAATAATAACAATACCAATAGCAATAGGCAAGAGCATAGACCATCTTTCCATTTTTTTTGTTATTTCAAATGCCCATCCGTCTCGGCCGAGCAAAATAAATAAAATAAATGAAGGAATTGCTACTAGGAATAAACCAGTTAAAGCTATCCTTCAAGAGCTAGATAATGCTTTTCTTTGCTTTTGAACCTCAAGTGTTCTATAGTTATTAATGTTAATTTTTTTATTTTTTCATTTTTTATTATTGGACATATTGGTACCTCAATACTAATAAAGCTTTATTTTTATTAATTTTATCAAAATTAAAAAAATATTTAACTATAAGGCTTTTTACAATAAACTTACACTTCTTTTAAAAACTAATTTTATATGTTTTAAGGATTAATTTTTATTCTTATTTTTACTCTTAAGATTTTAATAAAAATCACTAACAAACTTGTATTGTAAAATGAATAATCATGCTTAAAATAAAATGAAAACAATTTATTAATTCATTATAAATTTATTATCAAAAATGGCTTTTATAACAACAACATTGAAAAAAATATTTTTTGCTAAGCCTTTTTAAAAATAGTTATTATAATAATTTATATTATTATTTTTAAGTCTTCATTGAAAAACGGAAAGGAAAATAATGAAATTAATTCAAGTTGAATCACATGGTTTTAAATCCTTTGCTGATAAGGTTACATTAAAATTCGACGGCGGTGTTGTTGCAATTATTGGACCAAATGGCTCAGGTAAATCAAACATTAATGATGCTATCAGATGAGTTTTGGGTGAAACTAGTTCAAAAGTTTTACGTGGTGATAATATGGAGGACGTAATTTTTGCGGGCTCAAAAACAGAAAAGGAAATGAATCGCGCAGAAGTCATACTTACTTTTGATAATCGTGATCGTGCCGCTAATATTCCCCATGATTTTTTTACAATTTCTCGTGTCTTAAATAGAGGAAAAGGTGCCAATGAGTACTATATAAATGGCGAAGTAGCAAGACAAAAGGACATTAAAGAAATTGCTATGCAAAGTGGCATTTCAAAATCATCATTAGCAATTATAGGGCAAGGAACTATTTCTGATATCGCTGAGGCAACACCTGAAAGAAGAAGAGAAATTTTTGAGGAAGCATCTGGAACATCGATGTATCGCTCAAAAAAACAAGAAGCATTGCGCAAATTAGAAAGAACGCAAGAAGCCTTAGATCAAATAGCAATTGTTGTACAGGAATTAGAAAAACAAATAAAACCTTTGCAAAAACAGGCTGAGAAAGCAAAGAAATATAAAATAATGAGCGAACAACTTAAAGAAGTTGAAGTCTCATTGTTAGTTCACGATTTTATGGCTCATTCAGAAAAGTTAGATGAACTAAACGCTAATTCAATGATTTATAGTCAAAAAAAAGAGGATCTTGAAATAAAAATCAAACTTTACAATGATATAACAAAGCAAAAAAACGATCTCATGGTTGAACTCGATGCTGCGATTATTAATCTAACTTCTCGCATTGATGAAATAAGTAGAGAAATTAATGATTTAGAAATAAGATCTGCTAGGGAATCAAAACAACGTGAAATGCTTATTAGTGGAAGTATTGAAGCAAACGTAGAGCAAAAAAGAGAAGCCCTAAAAGACGAATTAAGTAGCCTAAATACAAAAATTTCACTTTCTAAAAATTTTATTAAACAACAAAAAGAAAAAATCAACACCATTAATCAATCTATCTTAAATATATCAGCTCAAAAAAATGACCTTAAAAGGGAATTAGATAACGACAAAGAAAAGCTACAAAAAATAAATTCAAAATTAGATTATATTCATGAAGTAAAGCAAAGCAAAAGCAATTTACAAAAAGGGACAAAAAATATTGTTGAAAACTCGCATTTATTTAAAGGATATAAGGCTCTAGTTTCAGAAATTATAAGCGTTGATGCTAAATTTGGCCTAGCTATTGAAACAATTCTAGCAGGAGCCTTACAACATATAGTTGTTGATAATTCTGAAACAGCTGTTAATGCTATTGAATTCCTAAAAGAAAATAATGGTGGTAGAGCAACTTTCATTCCATTAGCATCCATAAATCCTAAATACGTTTCGGAACATCATATTGTTGTAGCCCAAACTCAAAAAGGGTTTTTAGGTATTGCATCAGAGTTAGTTTATACTGAACGTGAGTTTGATATTTTAAGAAAATTTTTATTAGGCAATATCTTGATTGCGGATAATATTGAAAATGCTAATAGATTATCACAACTACTTGAAAAACGCTATATGGTTGTCACTCTTGAAGGAGACATAATTAGAGTTGGTGGTGTTTTAAGTGGGGGGCAAAAAAGCGACAACATATCAGCATTTGGCCTTGATGAGCAAATAAAAAAGATTGAATCACTGAAACCAGAACTGTTAAAAATAATTTCTGAACGACAAACAAAATTAAATGATCTAGAACAAGAAATTCAAAAATTACTTAGTTTATTCTCAAACTTAAGCCTTAATTTATCAAAACAAGAGCTTATACAAAACGATGATTTGGCAAAATTTGATGAATTAAGAATTCAATATGAAAATATATCAAAAGAAAAAATAGAAGAGCTAGAGACTGTTAACATTGCATATGAAATTCAAAAACTAGTACTTGAAAGAAGCCATCTTTTAACAAACAAAACTTCTCAAAATGAATTATTACAAGTTGCTAAAAAAGAGTTTGCAGAAGCAAACGCAAAACAAAGCGCGGCTAATAATGATTTAAATAAACTCATTAGTGAAAATGCTATCCAAATAGCAGAAAAAGCAAAATCAGAAGCAGCTATTAATTATGCAAAACAAAGACTTTCAGAACAATATAATATGCTTTTTGAGACAGCAAAAGAGTTTTATATAGCAGATTTAGATTTCGAAATAGCAAGAAAAATTGTTTCTGATTTAAAAAATGATATAAAAGATCTTGGCCATGTAAGTTTAGACTCAATCGAACAGCTCAAAGAAACAGAGGATAGATACGATGAAGTCAAAAAGCAAGAAAAAGATATTGTTGAAGCAAAAACAACAATTGAAGAAGTTATTAGCGAAATGGATAAGATAATAATTGAAAGAATAACCAACACCGTTGATCTTGCGAATAAGGAAATAAAGTTTGTTTTCTCAAAAATGTTCGGTGGTGGAATGGCAGAAATTAGATACACAGATCCAGAGAATCTTTTAGATAGTGGAATTGATGTTGTGGCACAGCCACCTGGCAAATCTATCAAAAATTTAAAACTTTTTTCTGGCGGTGAGAAAGCACTTATTGCAATTTCACTATTATTCTCCCTATTAAAAGCAAAGCCATTGCCATTATGTATATTAGATGAAGTAGAAGCCGCACTTGATGAAGCAAATGTAATCCGTTTTGCAGAATTCTTACAAAATCTTAAAGAAAAAACACAATTTATCGTTATCACTCATCGCCAAGGCACAATGGAAAGGGTTGATAAACTTTATGGTGCAACAATGCAGAAAAGAGGTGTTACAACTTTCTTTAGCGTAAACCTAGCCGAAGCATCAAGATTAATTGAAAAGAATTAAATTAAGCAATTAAAAAAGATGCAATATAGGTTTGTTATGTACAAAAATAGCAAGATAAAAAAGTAGACATTCCTCTTATGAGGGTGTCTACTTTTTCCTATGTTTTCTAATTAAATCTTAAACTTTTTGTGGTTTTTTAACTAAAACAAGTTTATATTGATTTTTCGGTCCCGTAGATAATTTTTATTTATTTTTATTTTGCGTTTTAGGCATTTTTAGAAATCCAAGATGACCAACACCTGTTCGATGAAGAAATGTATATTTTATTAAAAATTCATCTGTTTCTTTATTGTCAAACGTTATTTTGGTTAAAAGAAAAATTCCTGGTTTAGTTTGGTTTTTGTATTTATGAACTCAAGCCTTAAATTCCAAAATATAATTTTTATTTCTATCTCATCTTGTATTTTTTTCTTTTGGGTCAAAAATATTTGTAAAATGTTTATCTTTATATTGAGCATAAAAGGCAGCTTCTGTTTGTTTTTTTGTTTCAGGTTTTTTTAGCATTTCAATAACTTGATCTTCAGTGTACATGGTTGTTTCTAATTTTGTTTTATCTATTTTTATTAGATTAGCACCATTTTTTAGCTCATCAATAAATGTTCACAATTGTGTTAATGCAATATTGTAATCGTGCATTTTATGAATATCTAAATTTGTTGACAAGGTATAGTAAGCATCATTTTGGTTTTGTAACCAAGTTTTATATGTGATTTTTTCTCCTAATTTTTTAATAGCGTTTTTACGATATTGAATTAATTTGCCAAAATCTCCGTGAGTGATTTTTCTTTCATCTATTTGTTGTTTGGTTATAAATTTATTTTGTTGAAAAAGTGGAAATTTTTCTCCGAATTCTTTAAGATCTGCAAAACTAAATAGCAAAATGTTTAACGTTCTAAAATAATTATTAACATCTTTTTTGTCTTGTAATAATTGTCTTATTGTTCTTTTTGATAGATCAATTTGTTTGTAATAGTTATTTATGCTATTTTTAATACCATTAGCAGCGACACCGTTAGACGTAAATAAAGACTCATCATAAATATTATTCATCTTTTGTCATTCTTTATTTATATATTCTTCAAAAGTATCTAGGATTTGTTTTTGCTTTTGTTTTTCAAATGAAGATATTAAAACCTTACTATATTTTTCACTTAAATATGTTTTACTGTTATTTTTTAAGGCAAAAACTATCTCGTCTGCTAATGAGTTTAAATGTTTTTGTTTGTTTTCGTCTACCTTAATCTTATTTACATTAATATCTTTATTAAAGATATATTCTTGCCCTTCTAATGAAAAAGAAAATCTAATTCCCTTTTCCTCTTTTGATGGGTCGTATTTTTGGTATAGATATTGATTATAATAATTATTAACTATCTTTTGAATTTGTTCATTTGAAGGCTCATTATAATCAAAAATAATATCTGGAGCAATGTTTTTGAAAGCATTCTCGTCTAACTTTATAGATGGTTTATGAGGTTTTTTATCATCTGTTGAAGGATTCGTTTGTTTTTGTGAATTTTGTTTTCCTATTTGTCTATTAAAATCCTCTTCTGTAATCGATTTATCGATAGAAGGCTTATTTAATTCTTCTTTATCAAAACCTAACAGTTCAATTGATGAAGGTGTTTGGGGTGTCTTTTTTGGTTTTTGAGAATCTTGCGGATTAACTGGATTTGATGGGTTATTTGGTTTATTTGGTTCTTTTTTTGTAGCACAAGATATTGTCATAATAGGAACTAATAATGCAGATGAAGTTCCTAAAAGAAAAAGTTTAGATTTTTTTGTCATCTTATTACTCCTTAATATAAAAAATATTTATTGTAATATTATATATATATATATATATATATGTTGCATTTTTATGCAATTTTGATACGTAAGACATAACAAATAAAAACAATTCATTTTTTAAAAAGATTTTAAAGTCAATAATCAATTATTAAAAATATATTCTTATCTATATTTTTTTAACAAAAACCCATATTTATTGAAGCTATTTCCATGATTTACTTTGCGTTAATATTTTTTTAAAAATTAATAAAAATAAAAAAAACTTGAATTCAATAAAACTTTCAAGTCTTTTGTTTCATCAGGTTTTTTAATTTTCTTATTAATTTTTAAATTTAATAAGAAGTAACTACTTTTTTAAGGGTATATTTTTAAGGGTAATGGTGGTATAATTAAATATATATTTTTTACATTATAGAGGTATATATGTACGGTCTTGTTTTTTATCTAAAAAAAGAATTATTAATTAGAGAATATGGAGTCGGCGAAGAAAATTATAAACAAGCATATGAAGAAATAAGGGATATTTTAAGACACTATGGTTTTCACTGATTGTCAAACAGCTTTTATTTCTCGCGTTCAATAAATAATTTATTACAAATTACAAAAGCCTTACAACATATAAAAACTATTCCTTGATTTAAAAAATCACTCGTTTCGCTTCATGTTTTTAAAATGGAAGACTTATCAAACTTTACTGAATATATAATTGATGAAAAGTAAGTTTTTAACTTACTTTTTTAAATTTAAATTTTATTAAGATTTCTTTTCTAGTAAAACTAGAGTTTCAATATGTTGAGTTTGTGGAAACATATCGTAAGGCTGTACTTCTATTAATTCATATCCGAAACTTGTTATATTCTGTAGATCACGAACTAATGTTTTAGGCTCACAACTTAAATATATTATTTTCTTAATATCAGAATCCTTAATTGATTTAATAGTTTCTGAATCTAAACCTTCTCGAGGCGGATCAAAAATCACTAGATCAATTTTTTCTTTATTTAAAATAAGCCACTTATTTGCATCATCATTTATTACTTCGATATTAGAAATTTTATTTTCTTTAATATTTTCAATAGCCATTAATGATGATTTTTTGTTTATCTCAACCGAATAAACCTTACGACATTTATGCGCAATAAAGCAAGCGATTGTACCAACTCCACCAAAAGCATCCAAAACGTTCAATTCATTACTAGGTATTCAATCACTTATCTTTTTATATATATTATTCATAACTGTTTCGTTTATTTGATAAAAAGTATCATTAACAACATTAAACACTAATTTTCCAAGTTCATATTTTATACCATTATGATTTAGCAAATTAATCCACTTATTAGAAGTTGTATTAAAGAAAGTTACTTTATAGCTTAGATTGTCCTTTAATAAGGCTTCAAATAATTTTATATTTTCAGGACTTAAATCTTCCTTAATATGAAGAATGATTTCAATACAACAAAATGAGCTTTTTGGCGATCTTAAAGTAATTTTAAATGGTTTAACCTGAAATATAAGATTTTTAAAATCTTTTTCAAAATCTGTTTTTGGACTAATTAGCACTTTTTTATAAAATTCCCTAATTGCAACAACCGCAAGTTCCATTTCTGTTTGCTCAACTAGATCATGGCTATATTTTTTAAAAAAACCTATTTTTGGACCTTTTTCATCATATTTTATTTGCAACGAAATTTTATTGCGGTAAAACCATTGGCAATTTGATTCAAGTATAGGTAAAACTTTTGTGTAATTTAAATTTCTTTCAAATAAATTCTTAATAATATATTGCTTAAATTTTAACTGGTTTTCATAATTAATCCCAGCTAGTGGAGTAGAACCTGTTTCATACAACAAAACTCTCGAAGGTTCCATTTTTTCTCTCAATAATGAACAAGTTCTATATTTTTTTACTTTTGCAAAACAACATTTTTTAGAGCAATATGTTATTTCGATATCGGCTTCTTCATCAGGCAGTAAATTATAAACAAATATAGGAACTTTAAAATCTCTTATTATCCCTAAACCTTCATATGAAAGGCCTAAATAAAAGGGTTTTGATTCATTTTTAACCCATTTCAATATTTGGCCTTCTTTTAGTTCGACTTTTCTGCTATAACCCATTTTTCACCTTTTTTTTACTTTCCTAAACAAAATTTATTAAACATATTATCCAATAGAGATTCGTTATCATGCTCTTTGTTTAAAATTTCTCTAAGTAGTGACCACGCTTTATTAATATCTAGTATTACAATCTCAGGGCCGAAACCTTTATCCATGCTTAAAATCGCATTATTTAATTCAATATAGCATTGCTTTAACAAACCTAATCTTCTAGTATTATAAATTAATTCCCTGTCATTATAATCAAGATTTAAATAGTTTTTTACCAAACTATTCTTTAACTCTCAAATATTTTTATTTTTTGCTGATGTTAATATATAATCAGATGAAACTTTATCATTTAATAAATCACTTTTATTCAATACTGGAATATATATTTTTCCTTTTGACATTTCTTTTATTAATTCATCTTCTTTGTTTTCTTTTTGACCTGGGTTAAATAAATGGACAATAATTTTTGCTTCTTTAATTGCATTTAATGAACGATCTATTCCGATTGATTCTATTTTATCTTGAGTTTTTCTAATTCCTGCAGTATCTATTATTTTAAAAGGAATGCCATTTATTTCATAATCACCTTCAATAATATCTCTTGTTGTTCCTTCGATATCTGTGACAATTGCTTTTTCTTTATTTAATAATAAATTTAAAATTGAAGATTTCCCGGTATTAGGTCTTCCGACGATAGCCACTTTTATTCCATTATATACATCAGTTGCAAATTCTGATTTTTTTATTATTATTTCAATATATTGTTTTAAATTTGTTATTAACTTTAAAAGTTTTGTTTTATCCATTTGTTCAATATCATTATATTCTGAGTAGTCAATATTTATTTCTATAATTGAAATAATATTAATTAGTTGTTCTTCTAATTTATTAATTAATTCATTATCTTTATCTTCAAATTGATTAATAGCAATTTCTGCTTGTATATTAGTTTTTGCATGTATAAGAGAATTTATAGCTTCTGCTTTTTCAAGACTAATTTTGCCATTTATGAATGCTCGTCTTGTAAACTCACCGCGAGTTGCTAATCTTGCTCCATTCGAAATTATTAAATTTAAAATTTTATTCGTAACAATTATCCCGCCATGAGCATTTATTTCAATCGTATCTTCTCCTACATAGTTTTTATTACCGATAAAAAAACTAACTAATACTTCATCTATTTTTTTATTGGTTATTGGATCTATTATAAATCCATAAGTTATTGTTTTATCTTTCCCGATTTTTCCTGTATAAATTTTTTTAATTATATTTATTGCCTCAGGTCCCGATATTCTTATAATTGATATGGCTTGATTAATATTGCCAGAAGAAATAGCTGCTATAGTATCATTATAATAATTAATATTCATAGAATTTTAATTATATTAAAATTATCAGAAAATAATTTAAAATAAAAAAATATATGTTTATTCTTTTGTTTAATTAATAATAAAAATAATAAATGTCGATAAGTAGAAAAATATAAAAAAACCTTAATTTTAAAAGAAAAAAAGTTTTTTTAGTGTCAATTGTTTTGTTTTTAATTTACTATTTAATAACATTTCTATTCTTTGTTACTTTATTGCTAAAAAACAGAATTATTTTTTTAAAAAGCATTTTGTTAATTAATGCTATACTAATATAAGCAATGTGAAAAAAATGTAAATATTTTTTGTATGTTTTTTTGATAATAAGTATTATGCTATTTATCTTAAGTTTTTCGATTATGTTGCCAATAATTATTAAACCTTTTTACTATTATCATTTATCTAATCTGGATTACAAAAATATCAAATTTAATAATGGTGAACTAAATTATGATCAACTTAAATTAGCATATAACGAACTTTTTGATTATTTAGTTTTATTTAAGAAATTTGGAACTGGGAAATTAGATTACTCATCTTTAGGGATGGCGCATTTCGCAGATGTGAAAAGACTGATTTTAATAGATTTTATTATTTTGGGTTTTTCTTTATTTACAATTCTTTTAGTTTTTTTAATATCAAAATTTACAAAAATAAGAATAAAAATTATTAAATCTTGTTTTATTGCTTCGACAATTTTACTAGGGGTGCTGATTATTGTTATAGGGTTGGTAATTAGTAATTATGATGTTGCTTTTCGTAAGTTTCATGAATTATTTTTTGCTGGTAAAACAAATTGAATATTTGAACCTTCAAAAGATGAAATTATTAAAATTTTACCTTCTACTTTTTTTAAGAACAGCGCTATTTTTATAGCATCAGTAATTATTTTTTGAATTTCGCTTTTTGTTTTTTTACAATTGATTTTATTTTTAAAACGAAAAAGAAAACAATCCGTTTTGTTGCATTAAAAAAACCTCCTTCTTTTTTAAAATACAAGAAGGGGGTTTTAATTATCAAATTTTTACTCTTTTTTTCGGGCTTAGGAACATTTGGTCAGACTCTGATATTTTAAAAGTCTTATAAAAATCGTCAGAGTTTTGTACCTGAATGTTTGTTCTCAATATAGCAGGAGCATGAACATCAGAAGCTAATAGTAATTTTTGAAGTTCAGGTCTTTGTTTAGATCTTCAGGTGATAGCATAGTTTATGTAAAAATGTTTTGGGTTGTAATCTTTTTCGCTTTTTGCTGCTTCAAGGGCACATAATAACCCACCTGCATCTGCGATGTTTTCGGATACTGTTAGTCTTCCGTCACATTTACCAACTTCTGTTTTTTTATTATCAAATAATTTAACCATTTTTTCAGCTCTTTTGTTAAATTCTTTTTTATCATCTTCGGTTCACCAATTTACCATATTACCTACTTCATCAAAGTTAGCCCCATTATTATCAAAGGCATGTGATATTTCATGAGCAATAACTGCCCCTATACCACCGTAGTTTGAAGAAGAGGATTGTTTTGAACTATAAAATGGAGATTGTAAAATGCCTGCTGGGAAAACTATTTTATTACTTGAAGGGTTATAATAAGCATTAATTATAGCCGGAGACATTGACCAAAGATTAATATCTTTCTTTTTACCATATTCAGCAAATTTGGCTTTTTGAACAGCCATTGTGAAATTAAGGGCATTTGTTATTAGATCATCATAGCCATTATACTTTTGAACAATAAATTCCTTATAAAAATCTTCAATAATTTCTGGGTAGCCTACATAAACGCCGATTTTAGAAAGTTTTAATATAGCTTTGTCTTTTGTTTGTTTTGATAGTCAGGTGTTTTCTTTTAGGCGGTCCTCGTATATTTTGACCATTTTATGAATCATTTGCTCGACATTCTTTTTGTTTTGGGGACCAAAATATGTTTCACCGTAATATTTACCAAAAGGCATAGAAAAAACATTATCAACAACAAATTTTACGGCTATTTTTTTCTTGCTAAAAGGTTTTCTTTGACCACTTAAAGCTCTTGAAAATTCCCCAGAAATTACTAAGCTTTCATAATCTAATAAGCGAGATAATTCAATTAATGATGAAATATATAGAAAAGCTTTATAAAGTTCAAAATTTTCTTTTGTTAATAATTTCGAATAATTGTCAACTAAATCTTTCGAAACGCAAATAACTTCACTAATGCTATCATTGATTAATGAATTTAAAATATTAGATAAATTTATTTCTTTTATTTTTTTATTGAAATCATCAACTTTTCTAGGGTGATAAATGTTAGTTATAATTGCTCATTCTTGTGCTGAAAGAATATATTTTGATGCCTCGTTATCTCATAGGAGAGCTTTGTTAACTAAATCATTTGCTCATTTTTCATCATTATTTACTTTTAACAGCATTTTTTTAACCATATTAACTCAAATTCTATAAAATGAGTTCTTTTTTTCTTCATCATTATAATAACTTTTTTCTGGAAGGATAACAGAAGGGGTCGAAACAAAAAGGGTTTGTTTTTCGTGGTTTTTAAAATCTGTGTGTATAAAAAAAGGAATAGGAACTTCAAAATTTCTTAAGCATAAGCTAGTATAGTTATTTTCAATATCATTTCATGATTGATATGACTCTATTTCTTTTAGTATTGGAATAATAGGTTTTATTGAGTGTTTTTTTCTATCGTTTCAATTATTAACTAAATTATAAAATTTAACCATTTCTAGAAGAATTTTATTTTCAGTTATTTCAGATGAGTCGATTGATCATTTTGTTATAAGTTTAGTTTTTAATCTTGTTAAACTTTCATCTAATCTTTCAAACGTGCCGACTGAGGTTTTGTTATCAGCAATTTTATGCTTATTTAATCATTCTCCATTAATTGCCTCAAAAAAATTTTCTTTAATCTTAGCTTTATTCATAATTTACCTTTCAAATTTAATGTTATTTTTTTCTTTCGCTTGAGTAAAACATTTTAATTTTTTTGTTAAATAAAACTTTTTTATAGTTTTTGAAATCTAAATTCTCAAAAACAATTGAGATTTTTAAATGCTCTGCCTTTTTGAGTATAAGACCAATATATAACATTGTTTCTGGGTTATTAAGCATTTTAGTAAGCGACTTATCAAATCATATAATTCCCACTCATTTACCAATTAGTGAAATAATATCATTATTGATTTCGGTTAATTTTATTCCTATAGCCGCCTTTGGATAGTTTTCTTTAATTTGTTCTATTTTTTTCTTAACTCTTAACATACTTTTTTTTGAATTAAGTGAAACTAATTGAACAAAGGAACGATCAATTTTAATAGAATTTTCAATACTTTTATTATCAATATAATTAAAAATAAAATCTTGTATATTTAAAACTTTTCCATGAATATCTTGTGATTTGATGTTTTCATATATTTGCATAAAAAAATTTTTATAAATGTCTAAGGAAGCTATGATATTCTCATCTTTTATATTTAAAATTTCAAATTTTCTTTTAATTAATAATAAATTGAGTTTAGTGTTTTCATCGCCAAAATTATTTATAGACACAGTTTTAAAATCAATATTATTGCTTTGTTTTATTTCGTCAAGTGTATATTCATATTTTTCTTTAAAAATTTTAAAATCTTTGTTATCTTCTATGTTATTTGGAATTCAATAATCAACCATAGGTGTAAGTGTTTTGACAAAGTCAAAGACCGTTTCATAATACAATTGATTTTTGTTGGTTAAAAGCTCATTGTTAAATGAAAAAAAGGTAGAGTAAAGATTTTTGTAAAGAGTAGCAGTGTTTGCAAAGATTTTAGTTGCATAGTAAGAATGACCGCTTTGAAATTTATCAGAGGGAAAGACGAAAAAGATCTTATTTCAATCAAGAAAAACTTTGACGCCTTTTATTTGATTATAAACGCAACTATCTTGGAAAAGCTTTATAAAGTTATTAATACTATTAATATTTTTTATATTTAAAATGAAACCACATGCTATATATTTGTTGTTTGGCAAAAAAAGGTAAGAAATGTTGGTGTTTAAAGCCTCGAAAACTTCATTTTTAATAGTATCATTTCTGTTTCAATTAACTGTCATAAAAGCTTTTTGATCATTTATGAAATTTATTTCAAAACTAACCTTTGTTTTGAATGTTGAATGCTTGTTATGTGTTGTTTCAAAACTAATAATCGTATTCTCTTTATTTTTTAAAGCACTTAAAAAAAGAAGTTTATATTTTTTTTCTAAAATCTCACATAAGTCATCTAATTTTCTTCATTTATTATTTAGAAGGTTTAATTTTTTTATAAATGTGGGTTCATTTGAAATGTTGGGAATACCATTCAGATGTTTAATTCTATTTTGTTTCAAATCAATTTCTAAACAGAGGAAACCACTTTCGTTTTTAATATTATTTTGTGTTCTTATTAAAAATAAAATAAATCAAAAAGAAAAAATGAATATTATGGAAGAGAATGCAATAATTCAGATTAGCAAATTAAATTAACTCCTTAGTCATTAAGGTCACCATCTCATTTTTTAATTGAGTGATGCGATTTTTCAAATTGTTTTGTGGTTTTTTGTTGTGGAAAGGTTACAGTAATTATTGAGTCAACCATATCAATGATTTCACCGCGTCCATAGATTTTATGCATTATATAATCTCCGACAACTAAATGGCTATTGTTTTGGTGATTTTCTTCAGCAATAGAAAAATCATTTGCAAGTGTTACAGAACCATTTTGTTCTTTTATACCTGCCTCTGATAAAAACCTGCTACGTTTAGTAAAACCAGATCTATTAATTGCAAATGAAAGGAAAAGCTTTTTCTTAGCTCTTGTAATTGCAACGTATGCAAGCCGTCTTTCTTCTTCAAGACCTTCAATATTTTCTTCATGTGTATTTGAATTAGTTAAAAATGTAAAATCTTTACTTGGTGAAATAGAAATTGCTCTTTTTAGAGGGAATAAACCTTCAGCAAGCCCACAAATAAAAACATAATCAAATTCTAATCCCTTAGCATTGTGCACTGTCATCAATGAAACAAAACTTGTTGCATCGTTTTCGACGTCTCTATCTGTTATTAGTGTAATTTCTTGTAGATATTCATCTATAGTACCGTGGGAATTGTTTTTTTCCCATAACTCAATAGCGTTTATTAAACTTTGAAAATTTTCTTGTTTTGATTCATAATCTTCTTCGGAAATTTTAAATGTATCAAAATAGTTTATTTTTTTATACATAAACTCTTTGAGCGTGCTGCTTATTGAATTAGTTTTTAAGGCTGCTCTCGCTCACCGAATATCATTAATTAGTGAAGCTAATTTTTGAAGTGTAGTTGTTGAAATACTTAAAGTTTCTTGCAGCTCATCAATATGTGCTTCAATTGCATTGAATAATGTTGTACCCTTATTTCTTGCAAATTCAATTAACTTATCAACGGTTACCTCCCCAATTTTTCTTGAAGGTTTATTTATGATACGTAGAAGCATAATTTCACTACCATCATGAATAACTCTTAAGTATGCTAAAGCATCTTTAATTTCTTCGCGTTGATAAAATTTGATTGAGCCAAAAAGCTTGTATATTGTACTTTCTCTAATCAAAGCTTCTTCAATTGCTCTTGAGTAGCTATTGGTTCTAAATAAAATAGCAATATTTTTTAATTGCACTCTCGAACGTTTTAATTCTGAAATTTTTCGCGCTATTCACCGGGCTTCAGCTTCTTCGCTATGACCACAGTAAAATTCAACATCTTCTCCTTCTTCATTTTCTGTGTATAAGTTTTTTTCTAGTCTTAATTTATTTTTAATGATTAATTTATTTGCGTAATAAAGAATTTTTTTAGTTGATCGATAATTTTCTTCAAGTTTAATTGTGATAGCATCTGGATAATCCTTGTGAAAATTAATAATTATATTGATATCAGCATTTCTTCAACTATAGATTGTTTGGTCGGGATCTCCTACAATTGTTAATTTATTTGTTGAACAAAGTTTTTGTAGTATTTTGTATTGAATAATGCTTGTGTCTTGAAATTCATCAATTAATAAATAGTCATATCGTTTAGCCCATTTGTTGGCTATATGCTCATATTTTGGGTCATAAAAAAGTTTGTAAACAAAAACTAGTAAGTCATCAAAATCAAGCGCTTTTGATCGTTGCAATCTTTCTTGATAATGCTTGTAAATCAATTCCTTTGTTTCGATAGCTTTTCTTTCTTGTAGAGATAAAGATGTGTCAATATTTTCGTTTTCAATATTTAAAAATTCAAATAATGAATTCTTTTTGTTTTGAATGAATGAAATGATTGAACTATAACTGAATTCATTATTAGATATTTCCAATTCATTATAGACTGATTTAAGGATTGCTTTTTGGTCTATTTCATCAATAATTTGGAAATCGTTTTCATAACCTAGCAAATGAATTTCATATCTTAATATTTTTGCACAAATAGCATGGAAAGTACTTATGACAGGAAGTTGTTCAGGATTATTCACCATTGTGATAACACGTTGTTTCATTTCATTAGCTGCTTTGTTTGAAAAAGTTAGAGCTAAAACGCGTGAAGGTTTTATTCCCAATTCATCAATTAAATATGATATTTTATATGTTAAAACTCTTGTTTTTCCTGAACCTGCACCAGCAATTATACGAAGTGGTCCGTCATTGTATTCTACTGCTTCTCGTTGTTGTTTATTTAGTTTTTCTAGTTCTATCATCTTCACCCCTTATAATTAAATATACTTTATAATTATAACCTAATTAAACCTATTAATATTTAGTAATAAAAAATAGCCTTAATTTTTGGCTATTTTGTGATATTGATTTTAGGAAGTTCACGTTTTTTTGGTTTAATTTTAAACGTTAAATTTTCATCTTCAATAATATCTTCATATCTATTTTTTCAAACGGTTTTTGTTCGCGATAATTTATCATTTCAACTTAGTCTTGTTGATGAAATACCAGAAATAATTAGCAGTATTTGAAGATTTATAGAAATCGTAGCTAGTGCTGTTGGTAATATAACAACAAGCTTTTCAACATTATTTAATTTTCCACCGCGAGCAGCTTTTAAAAATGCATCAGTAGACATTAACATGAAACTCATAAAAACAAAAATTCATAAGAATGCAAATAGTCTTTGCCGATCAAAAATAAATTTGGAAGTTCTTCTTTTTTCTTCATCGGAAAGAATTTTGATTTTACATATTAACATTCCAATTGTTTGGCCTTTTAGTATTGTTGGAATAACAATGTATTCAAATATACATAAAAAAATCATCAATAATAATCAAAGGCGAAAGTATATTTCTTTCAGTGTGGTACTTTGTGTGCGAAATTCAGCTTTTTTGTAATTGAATATTATAAAAGAAGTCGCTACAATTAAAACTATGAAAATAAGAAGATCAATTAATGTAGCTAATAATCTTATTCAAAAATTAGCCTTAACATTTTGCTTTACGGTCATATAAATTTTTTAATAATGTGGTCTCATTTTTTACTAAAACCAGACGTTAAATCATAAAGTTTTTGAATATTAAATTCTTTAAAAAAATGATTTGCTTGGAGTTGCTCTACTCAAAAGGGTCTTAGTATTGAAATTTCTTGAATAAGAGAGTTTTTAATGCTAATTAGTGTTTTTTCATCTAATGGATTCTTATTATGTTTTAATGAGCCGACAATTGCAGCAATATAATAGCAATAATTTAGACATTTAGCCAATTCGAGAGCATTTTTAGTTTCAATATCTATTGTATTAAAGGAATTGAATATATTATTTCAATTGCGAGTCAAGGATTTAGGGTTAAAAATTAGTGGATTATCATTATTATTAATGATTCATGTGTCTTCAAAAAAAGCATATGTTTTTGAATAAAGAAGGCTTTGAAAAACAGGATTGGGTGAATATTCTAGATTGAGATCCTTTGTTTTAGGTAAGAAAAAAACTTTCTTTAAAATATTTGTCTTAACAATTGAATTGAACATAAAAGGACTGGTTAATATAAAAGGTAGTTTATTGGTTTCTAAATTGACTAAACCTAACATTGGTAAGTGGGCTGACTTGAATAATAATTTGTTTATTACTTGGTTATATCCGGGAACTTGTATGAAATCTGCTTTTTTGGGCGAAGATTTAATAAAATTATCAAATCTTTGAATAAACTCATTTTTTAAATTGGCATATGAGTAAAGAATGAACGTATAAGGGGTTTCAATAAGATCTAAAGCTTGTTTTATTACAACATCAAAATGTTGATGGCCCGAATTAAAGATAATTTTTAATCTTTCGCCTAGCTTTGATTGTAGTTTATCAATTTCTATATAATCCTTTTCTTTCGGTCTATCAAAGGTCAAAATGATATTAAAATTTTGTGATTTTTGTTTATAGATATTGTAAAAAATTTCATTTAGAGGTATTTTTACGTTGTAAATAGGAATAATTATAGTTAGATTTTTTTTCATTAATATCCTTGTTACATTTTAATTTGTCCAGCAACTCTTGGGAAGGGGATGACGTCCTTAATGTTAGCAATACCTGTCACATACATCACCAGTCTTTCAAAACCAATGCCAAAACCACTTGATGGTGCATATCCAAATCTACGCAAGTCTATGTATCATTGTAAGGGTTCTTGTGAAATTTTTAAGTCATGCATTCTTTGAACAAGTTTGCTATATCTTGATTCTCTTTGACTACCGCCAATTAATTCCCCTATCCCTGGAACTAATAAATCAAAAGCTGCAACAGTTTTGTTGTCATCATTTTGGTACATATAAAAAGCTTTAATATCTTTTGGATAATTTGTAACAGCGACTGGCCCATTTACAATTTTTTCAGAAAGGAATTTTTCATGTTCTGAAGCTAGATCCATACCAAAAAAAATGTTTTTTTCTTCAAATTGGTCGCTAAAAGGTTTAAGTTTTTCAACCACATCTTTATAATCAATAACTGTTAGTTTGTTATCAAGAAATCTGTTTAATGTTTCTAGTAGATCAGGATTGTAAGATTGCAATACCTTCATTTCATCTAAATGTTTGCTTATGGTGTTTTTAATGACAGTTTTTAATAAATCATCTGCAAGGTTAATAATATCCTTTAATTCATAAAAAGCAACCTCAGGTTCAATCATTCAAAACTCAGCTAAATGGCGTGATGTGTGCGAATTTTCGGCTCGAAATGTAGGCCCAAAGGTATAAACCTTCTTAAAACTAGCCGCATATGCTTCAGCATGAAGCTGTCCTGTAACTCCTAGGAATGCTTTTTGCTTGAAAAAGTACTCTTTTGTTTCATCATCAACCAACAAAGTTTCGCCAGCTCCTTCACCATCATTTGAAGTGATAATCGGTGATGCCATGTAAAGAAATTCGTGTTCTTGAAAATATTTGTGGATTTCAAAAGAAAGAGTATTTCTTATTAACATTATACTTTTGAATAAGCTTGTTCTATTTCTTAAGTGAGGAATTTCTCTTAAAAAATCAAGTGAAGTTTCTTTTTTTTGTATAGGAAAATCGTTGTCAACTTGATTGATAACAATTAATGTTTCTAAAATAAGTTCAAGCGGTTGTTGGGCATCTGGTGTGAGGTGAATAATTCCTCTAGCAATTAATGAGGTTCCTAGTGAAATTTGCGCGACATTGAGTTTTTGAATCATTTCTCCTTTAACTACTATTTGTAATGTTGCAACAGTACTCCCATCATTAATAGTTAAGAATCTAATTTTTTCATTTCCTCTGTTAGAAACTAATCAACCTTTAACCTCAAACTTTTCATTTTCTCTTATTGTTTCAATGTTTTGTAATAACTTTTTAATTGTCATAACATTGCTCCTAACCAATTCTTTTAATCTAATTTATAATTTATAATTATACTTAAATTTTGTTACTATTTAATTTTTGATAACATTATTAAATGTTTAAATGTTTTTATTCTTAAATTTAAAAGAAAAAATAGGATTAACCTATTTATGATTTTGTTGCTTCGAAATAGTAGGCTGCAATCTTTGTTCGCAGGTTGTTTTCGATAATTGGATATGTGAATAAATGATAATTCTCATTTGTCGAGGGTTGCTTGAAAATAGATTTGGCAATTTCATCATTTCCAAAATACCATTCATCTAAAAATTTATATGTTAAAAGATCTGTTGGTGTATATGAAATATATTCAAAGTTTATTAGTTCACCTAAGTCGCTTTTAGTAAAAACTTCTTCAAAACTATCTGAAAAAATATCTGTTCCCTTATCAGAATTATTTCTTATAATTCGTAAAAATTCAATATTATCCTCAGTAATTTCACTTTTAAAACTTCTTAAGAATTTTTTTCAATTTTCCAGATTGTTTCAATCAATACTTTTTAATTTTTGTGATTTTGAAAGAAGTTTGATAATTTCTTGTCTGCTATCACTGTTGAAAATTAACGTTAAAGTATCGATGGAACTATTTAGGTCTTCATTGGTCAGGAATTTTTTTAATGTTTCAAAGAAACGCTTTTCTAGTAATTTCAATCTTTTTTCAATGCTCTCGGCCGATCTGATAATAACGTTGTTGTTATTATATATCAAAGAGCTAATGCTATCTAAAAATTTGGAAGTGTCTTCATCACTTAGTTTATGGGATATAATTCAACCATCAACAAGGTAATAATTGTTTTTAGGGCGCACAAATCTAATTGTTCCTTCTTCAACTGAAGCAAAATTATCTTCTGAATAATAAGCATCTAAGGCATCGCCATTATAAATAACCGATGAATCTGAACGTCCTTGTTTTGGTTCAATAAGGTAGTTAAGCAATTCTAATCCATCGCCACTTAGGTGATTATATGCTGTGTTTTTAATATCATAACCAGAAGAATTTTTGACAAATTCTACGAAAGAATCAATTGCTAGCTTGTAATTATTCTCGTTAAAGTCAAAGAGCTTTCCTTCTCCATTGAAGGTGAATAATTGTTTTCAATTTTTGTTGTCTTGCGATTTATAATTAATGGCCCCAATCATTAAGTTATCAACAAACGCATTAGTTCAACCAATGTGTTGATATTTATTTTCTTTTAGGGTATCAAAAATTTGATTTCAATCGAGTTGCATTGATTTGTTTTCTAATTCTTGAATTGAGGAATTGTTTAGTGTTAAATTAGGTCTACTATTTTTATTAACATTATATGCAACTCCTTTGTCTTGCGCATAATACGGTATAAAGAAGTCATAAAAATGTTCTCATTGGGTGCTAGTATTACTTTTTCAAAGTTTTTTATTTTTGTCTAAAATAAAACCTTTTGAATCTAATTCGCGTTTAGGCAGGTTTACTAGCTTATTGTATATTAGATTATCAAAGTTTTCAAGGTGTTTTCTAACATTTTCTGTGTAAAAAAACTTTCTAACATTTCAGTCATTGGCATCACTTTTTCCGTATAATCTAGCAAAATCAACTTTTCTGACTTTTTTTTCTATAATGAGTTGTGCTGTTTGAAAATCACTTCCAACACCAGCAATCGCTTTGTCTTGGGTTAATGCTTGGGTAAATTCGTTGATTTCCTTGAATTCTTTATAGTTGTAGTCTTTTTTTAGTTTTTCTTTTATAGAAGGCGCTAAATAAGATTCGTAATTATAAATACTTGGTCGGTACTTATTTGAAAGTTTAATTGAGATTGCAAAAATAAAAATTATGGTTATAACAAAAAAGGAAAGTATAAATATTAAGACCTTAAAAATTCTTTTGTTCAATTTATAAGACCTCCTTATAAAAATCCTTTTGTGCTTGTTTTTTACTTAAAACTAGGGATTTTTTAGCTAATTTATTTTGTGTTCCTTTAAAAATAATATATAGTGTATTTATAAATATTACTATTAGAAGCGATATTGCACCAATAGCCAGCGATCATGCCTGAAATTGACCTTCATACAATTGTGTTCCTAACGTTTCCGTATTAGAAACAATTCTTGTAATAATAAAATCATCAAATGACAAAGTCATAGTCATAACAAATGTAAAAATTATAGATCCTAGCATATAAATAAAATATGTTTTAAATCATGTTCTAAATTTTGAATATCCTAAATCCTGACTTGCTTCAAAAATATTTTTGGAAAATTTATCACTTTTAGGTAGCATTATTAAAATTCCGTATGGAAGACACATAACAGTATGTCCAATAATAGATCTAAAAAAACCTTCACTCGTTGCTTTTAGGGTTCCAAAAAATAAGAAGTTTAGAACAATAGCAAGTGTCAATCCTGTAATAACATCAGGATTTATCATAGGCACATTTGAGGTTGCTTGCACAAAAGATCTTGCCCCTTTATTCTTGTGTCTTCATAGAGCAAAAACAGTTAGTAAGGAGATACTAATAACAAGGACAGAAGTTGCGATCCCAAGAAGAAATGAGTTAACAAATGCTAGACTATGTGATTTAGAAAACAGTTCCTTGTATGCATCAAAAGAAGTTCTATTTCAAGTTGTTACTGAAAAAATTCCTTTATCTGAAGGAGAATTAAAACTGTAAATCGTTCCAAAAATTATTGGTATATAAAGAAAAGCAAGAATCACAAAAACATATGAATATTTTAAAAAGTTTTTAAATTTAGTCATAATTTCCTCCTTGTCTTTTTTTTCTAATTAAGAATGGTATTCCATAAATGATTGCATATATTGATAATAGGACTGCAAGAGTGATAATAACTAATGTTGAAGAATTTGCTAAATCAAACGGGTTGGCTGTGTTGGCAAACTGGTTTATTAGGTTACCAATTAGTTGTTTTTGACTGCCATTTGGTAGGAGTTTGTCTGAAATAATAATAGAGGTTGCAGATATCATTAAAACAATTCCGAAACCACTTAGTATTGCTTTGGATGTGTAAGGAATTATAACTTTAAAAACTGTTTTAAATTTTGAATACCCTAAATCCTCCGAGGCTTCCAAAATGTTATTTGGCATATCTTTAATAACCTGGTACAATGGTAGAACCATGAATGGTAGATAAAGATAAACCATACCAAAAACAATAAAGAAATTGTTATTTAACTGATTTTCATCGAAAATTGCCGAGAATAAACCTCTAACTGCTAAAGCTTTTGATATTGTAAAAATAGCTAAGGGACTAAGAATTAGAGTTAAACCCAATATTTTAATAATCTTATATTTAGATCTTGAAACAATATATGCATACGGGAAACCGATTATTAGCGATACAGTTGCAGCAAATAATCCAGTCAGCAGAGACCTTCCTATTATTACCCATGTTGAAGGTTTTAGAGCAATTTCTCAATTTTCTAGTTTTGTTTGTCCTTCTAACGGTTTAAATGCATAAATGCATACAAACACCATAGGTAGGATAATAAATAAAACTGCAAAAACAACATATGGAACTATAAATGTAAATTGCAATTTTGACATCGGTGAAGAAAGTTTTTTGATTTTTTTTACATTTCTTGTACTAGACTTCATTTGTTTGACCTAATTCATTTTCTAATAATTCAAGTTTTTTATCTTTCTTCATTAGGTGGATAGCATCAATATCCCAATCTAAAAATACCTCTTTGCCTACAGCGTATTTTGAAGAAGTTTCTACATAAATAATTTTATCCTTACATTGAATCTCATAATTATAGTAGCTGCCTCCGTAGGTTGATTTTATAATTTCTCCCGTTAGCTTAGCTTTTGATTTTATTCTTGTTATAATAATATCTTCTGGTCTTATTAGGGCATCCAAACTTTCCCCGGGCTCAAATTCGTCATGAATAGTGTCAAAAGTCTTTGACATAAATTTTACCTTGTTTGCTTTTATGAAAGTAGCGTTAAAAAAGTTTGAATCTCCAATAAAGTTTGCTACTCATTTATTAACTGGAAAATCATAAAGTTCCTTCGGAGTGGTAAATTGTTCTACTTTTCCATCACGAATAACAGCAATTCTATCGCTCAGTTGCAGTGCTTCATTTCGGTCATGAGTTACAAAAATAAAAGTAAGTTTCAGCTTTTGTTGAATGTCCCTTAAAAGAGTTTGCATTTTTTCTCTTATTTTAGCATCAAGAGCACTTAACGGTTCGTCTAATAAAAGAATTTCAGGTTCAATAACTAGTGATCTTGCGAGTGCTACTCTTTGTTTCATACCACCTGATAAAAAGTTAACGTTTTTCTTTTCGTTGCCGCTTAAGCCAACGAGATCCATAATTTGTTTAACTTCTTTGTCCATTTCTTCATTAGTAATTTTTCTAGTTAGGTATCTTTTTTCAAATGCCTCAGTTTTTAAGTCAACATAGTTTTCTCAATATGAATATTTAAAATCCATATCATCAATTCATTGTTGGTATTTTTGTTTCTTTCTTTTTGAAAGCGATGAATTATTATTTAATTCTCTTTCATATAATTCGAATTCTTTGTCGAGATTTTTCATTTTTTGATCGGCAAATTTTCTTCATTTTCTTCTTTGCAGTGTTAATTTATTATGAAATGATTTTGGAAGATTTTCTTTGTTAATTCTCTTAAGTCTTAGACCATATTTAATATTGTTTTCAACATTTAAGTGTGGAAATAGAGCATAGTCTTGGAATATAGTAGAAACATCCCTTTTATGTGGGGAAAGGTCCTTAATATCTTTGCCATGAAGTTTAACTTCTCCACGAGTAACCCATTCAAAACCACCAATAATTCTTAAAATGGTAGTTTTGCCAGATCCAGAAGGTCCTAAAAGAGTAATAAATTCACCTTTTTCGATACTAAGATTGACATTGTCTAAAACTAGTTTGTCTTCAAACTCTTTAACAACATCAACAAGTTCAATGATTGCTGAGTTTGTCTTTTTAACTTTCTTTTTTTCCATAATTATTCCTTTCACCATTATGATTTGGTTATTTGATAATAGTAATCAATCATTTTTGTTCTCAATTCAGGATTGAGCGGCTGATATGGTCTAAAATTTATGTCTTTGTTTTCTTTTATATCAAAAATAGAAATTGCTTTTTGATCTTGATTTTTATTGCTATCAATGAAATAAGTTTCTAATAAAAAGAACTTTATAGTCTTAAAACTAGGTGTGTAATTTATTACATCAAAGTTTGCAACATTTTGTAAATTTTCGTTTGAAAAGGCATTTCTAAAAAATCTATAGTATTTTTTATAAAATGATAAATCAATGTCTTTTAATGATTTGGCAATTTTATTTTTATCTTTTTTGTTAAAAAGATTTTTTTCTATTTCTTCTTCTGAAATCCCACTATTTTTAATTTCTTTATAAACATTATTTATGTATTTATTATATATTTGTTGGTAGCTTAAACTAACATCCCCAAAAACAAGATTTTTTAGTGTTTCTAGAAGAGCGTCTGATTCTTTATCATCTGTGTCTTGTGAAATGATTCATGCATCAATATTTTTATATGTATTTTTAGGCCGAACAAACGATATATTATTACTTTGATTTAAATTTGCAAAGTTATCCTTTCCATAATAAGCATCAAGTGCATCGCCATTATACATTATTGCAACATCAGCTTTTCCATGTGCTGGCTCAATTATGCCCGATACAATTTCCTGTCCATCAGTTATAAGTTTATTTCTTTTTGTGTCTTTTATATTGTTGCCAGTTGAAACATTGACAAATTTTGCAAAGTGATCAATAATATTTTTGTAGTTCTCTTTGTTTAAATCTTTTCATTTTCCGAATGAGTTTTTTTGGCTTCCATTGTCAATTAGATTTTTATAAAATTGACCAATCATGGCATTGTCAAGAAATCAATCAGTTCAGTAAAATTTTGGATTTTTATATTTTTTTGATAATGAATTTATTAGATCAAATCAATTTTTTCCGTCTTTAATATCACTAAAATCAGCATTTTCCTTAATATTATTTCTTGTAGATTTTGAAATTTCTGAATTTTCAGGATTATAGGCTATACCTTTGTCAAGAGTAAAATAAGGAATTAAAAATTCATAAAAATGGTCCATACCTTCTTTATTATCTGCTTCAAAGCCAATAACTTCTTTATCTCTATAATAAAGAAAAGGTTTAAAGTTTAACTTGTCAATTTTATTATTTGGATTAATTCTCTTTATTTCCTTTATTATTCAACTATCAAAAAAATCAAATTGTTTTTTTACGTCATTAGTATAAAGATTTAATATGATCTCTTTTTTATTTTTTGCATCATAATTAACATCAAAAACTTTTTTAAAATTAATCTTTTTTAATTTGTTTTCAACGATAAGTTGAGCTATTTGATAATCAGAATTTACCCCTGCTACAGCTTTTTTATTTTTTATTGCTCTTGTAAATTCATCAAGATTCTTAAATGTATGATATGAATAGTTTTTTTTGATCTTGTTAATAGTATTTTTATTAAGGTATGATTCATAGTTATAAATACTTATTTTATAAGGGTTGCTTATTTTTAAAAAAAGTATAATAATAAAAACTACAAAAATAATGCTGATTAAAATAAAGAGGAGTGAAAGCTTTAATTTATGAGTTATTTGAATTTTCATTTTAATATCCAGCTTTCTTAATTTTTTCCTCTTTATCCACTCAATCCTCGTCAACTTTAACTCTTAAAAACAAATTAATAGGATGTTTTAAAACACTGGCGATTTTTTCTCTTGAGGACATTGAAATTGTTTTTATTTTTTGTGCCCCTTTACCAATTACAATACCTTTTTGTGATTCGCTTTTTACATAAATAGTAGCTGAAATTGTATACGGAATTGTTTCGCTATCATTTTCTTTAAATTCATCAATTAGCACAGCGATTGAATGCGGCACTTCATGATATAAATTTTTAATTGCATATTCTCTAATAATTTCTTTAGCTATAAATCTAAGAGAGACATCGCTTAATTGATCTTCCTCAAAAGGCAAATCATCTTCATAAGAATATTTTTTAATTTCATCAATTAAATCAATATAGGATTGCTTATAATCTTTGCCAATACCCAAAACGGTATTAATTCCCAAACTTTTTAATTCATGAGCTTTTTCATCTAATTTTATTTTGTTATCAATTAAATCAATTTTAGTTATTATTGCTATTATTTCGCTATCTGTTGTTTCCTTAATTTTGTTAATAATAAATTTATCGCCTTTTCCTATTTCTTCATTAGCTGGCGTTAAAAATAAGACAATATCAACAGCTTTCATTGTTTCATAACTTTTTTGATTTAGCTTTTCTGATAATAAGAATTCTGCCTTGTGGACTCCAGGGGTATCAATAAAAATTATTTGGACTTCATCATCATTGTATATACCTTTAATATTATCTCTTGTTGTTTGGGCAACATTGGAAACTATTGCTAACTCAAAATCTAAAATGTTATTTATTAGCGTACTTTTTCCTACATTTGGTCTTCCTACTAGACCAACATAACAAATTTTTTTCATTTATAAACCTCATAAAAATTTTATTAATATCTAGTGATGTTTAAACGTTTCATAATGTTTTCTACATGTGTATTCATAACTAAAGTTTCTGCTTCTGTTTGGTGGTCAAAACCAAAAAGGTGTGCAACTCCATGGGCAAAAATATAGCAATATTCTCTTTTTAAACTATGATTAAATTTTTTTGCTTGTTTTTTAATTTTTCATGGCGAAATAATTATTTGACCAAGCTCTAAATTTTCAAGAAAATCTAACTCATTAGCTGCTTCTAGTGGGAAGCTTAAAATATCAGTTGTATAGTTTTTGTTTCTATGCAAATTATTAAGTTTTTTCATTTTGAATCTATTAACAAAAAGAAGGTCAACAGACAAATCTTTTGTACTATTAAACTCTACCTTTGCTTCATTGAGTATATTGCAAAAATCTTTCTCAAATTTAAACGTGCTAAAACTGTTATTTTTAATGGTTAATTTATTCATAAAAATAATTATAAATTAACACAAAAAAAATGAAAAAAATTGAATTTTATTTTTTTAGAAAAATAGTTGGGGAATTTTTCAGTAAAAATCTTTTATTATGGCTTGTTTCAATAATAATGCAATTTTCTTGTTTTTTACATATTAATCTAGATATAAGTTCAAACATTTGCTGTGATAAAAATTCAAAACTTTCATCTAGCAAAACCAATTGATATTTTTTTATTAATAGAGGCAATAATTTTATAATTTGTTTTTGCCCCATAGAAAACTTATTTGAGTTTAAAAGTAGATTAGAAAATATATTTATATTTAGCGAATTTATAACACTGATGAAATCTGTATCTTTTAATATTTTTTCTTTTTCCTTATTATTAACATCTGAAAATAAATATGTATATAAATCAATGTTTGGCATATTAAATTCATTACCTGAAAAATAAATTTTTTCCTTAAATCAAGACTTATTTATCTCTTTGATTTCAATATTATTAAAAATAATTGACCCTTTGTAATTTAAATAAAAACCACTTAATAATTTAAACAAAGTACTTTTTCCGGAACCGTTTGGTCCTTGCAATTTCGCACCTTTATCAATAATAAAATTTAAATCATTAATTATATTGCGATGTTCAAATCCAAAGCAAAGCCCTTTGAATTTAATTGTTTTTAAATCTATTATATTATTAATAGAATTTCTTAATCTTGATTGTGGAATATTGATTATAAAATTTAATCTAGTTGAACCGTTCTTAAAAATTTTTCATCCTATAAAAAATTCTTGAAGATTATTGCTTGGTTCAGAAATAATTGTTTGTATTTGCAATATGAAAAATAATTGGCTTAGGTTAGATGTTTTTTGTAATAAAAAAAAGCAATAAATTATTATTGTTGTCATCAAATTTAAAAACCTTAAAATTAAATTTTTTATTGAACTTAATTTATTAATATTAAGATCAACATTTTTATAACTTTTTATATTGTTTAAAAAACTTTGTTTTTCAAGATTTTCTCACAGCATTAGTCCATAAGAATCTTCATTTTTTACTATAAACGAAAGTTTATTTATTTCTTCAACGCTTTTCTGTGTTAGCTTTTTTGATAAAAGGCTAATTTTATTGTTTATAAAATAGCTAACCAAGGTCTTGATTATATTAACAAGTATTACTATTAATATGAATTTTATTTTTATAAAAAATAATAAAGGTATAACTAAGATAATAGAAAATAAAAAGGAAGAGATAAAAGAAATCATAAACGATAAAAAACCGGCTATTGATTCAATTGATAGATATCTTAAGAGAATTTCATTCTTACTAATTTTTAAAATTTGTTTGTATTCCGCTCCTTCAATGCTATTTATAAATTGTTCTTTTATTGTTGCTGATATTAAATTTTTTAATTTTGTTAATAAAAAATTATTTAATAAGGAAACAACAAGCAAAACCATTGAAATTCAAAAGAAAAACATTATTGTTTTTTGTCCTTCTGATATTTTTATTTGTTGAATACTTGCAAATATATTTTTATTAATAAATGAAAGTAAAAAATTTAAAAAGATAGTAATGAAACTAAATAGGACGCCAATGACTAATGACTTTAAATTAAGTTTAAATTTAAAAGAAAAAAACTTTTCATAAATATTTTTTTGATTACATTCTTGCTGTTTTTTAACTATTATAATTAGGCCAGTAAATTGTTTTTTAAATTGCTTAATCTCTATTTTTCTTTTTCCTTTTGTTGAATCTAAAGTAAATACAAAATTATCACTTATGTTTTCAATAATTACATAATGTAGAAAATTGTCTATCTTTGAAATAGCAATTAATGGAAAAGAAGTTTTGAGTTTTAATATTTCTTCTCATTCAATTTTAAATGCTTCTGTATGGAGGCCAATTTTACTAGCCAACAAACAAAGATTGGTAATATTAATTCCATCCTCAGAATAGGTTGATTCATATTTTAAAAAATTTATATCAACTCATTTTTTTCAATAAAATTTGTGTAATGATTGTAATACATAAAGTCCACAATCTTTAATATCTTCTTGGAACCGAATTTTCATATATTCAATTGTTTCATTATTTAATTTTAACTATGTCTAAATAAAGAAAAAAAGAGAAATTCTAATTACTTAACAACATTAAAATTTTAAATTTTAGTAAAATTAATAATTATGAAAAAATCTAAAATTAAAAGAAAAATGTTAATTTTTTCTTTATTAGGATCATTGGGCGCGATCTTAGCTCCCTCTGTTTTATCAGCGGCTTGCACGTTTGATTTACCGGTTATATCAATTGTTGATGATCCAAATTTTGTTAGCATAAATGAAAAAGGAGAAAAAATAATTAAAAAACGTAGTGCTAGTTCATTTTACGAATTAAATTCAAAACGTTTATTCAATCCAATTAGCCAGTTTGATGATAAATATAGGCTATTCACAAATGATAGGAAATTAAATAATACACATGATACATCTCATGTTTATAAGATTAAACCTGATTTTCAGTTTTTAAAATTTGCTAATTTATCCGGTCAATATGATTATCGCCTTTTTTCATTTAGATATGATGAATTAGTCGCAAACATTCCTGGCGCTGCTATTCCCAAATATTCTCAATATAAACATAACCCTAAGGCAGTTTTTATTATGTTGTATTGAATTAGAAAAAATGTTGAAGCAGCACCTAATTTTATTAATGATGTTATTAGTCCATCAAAATCTCGATTTCCAGAATCTCGCCCTGAAATCGAAGAAGCACCATGAGCTTTTGTTAGAAATACTTCACCTTCGTTAAAAGGTTTTTGACAAGATGTTACTGAACCATTAGTTTTACTTTTTGAAGAGGAATAATTATGAAAACAATAAGAACAAGATACGCCCCAAGTCCAACAGGTTATTTACATATTGGCGGTGCTAGAACCGCTCTATTTAATTATTTATTTGCGAAACATTTTAATGGAACTTTTATTTTTAGATTAGAAGATACTGATGTTGCCAGAAATGTCGAGGGTGGGGAAGAGAGTCAGCTTGAAAACCTTGCTTGACTGGGTATAATACCAGATGAAAGCCCGCTAAAACCTAATAAAAAATACGGCAATTATCGACAATCTGAAAAATTAGCAATTTATAGAGACATTGCTAATAAGTTAATTGCCAAAGGTTTCGCTTATAAGGCATATGATAATTCGCAGGAATTAGAGCAACAGCATAAAGAACAAGAAGAAGCTAAAATTGCTTCGTTTAGATATGACCCTAATTGATTGAAAATTTCTGATGAAGAAAAGAAACGCAGGGATGAGAATAATGAATATTCAATAAGGCTAAGATTGAAAAAAAATACTATTTATGGATGAAGCGATTTAGTTAGAGGTTGAATAGAAGTTAATAGCGATGATATTGGTGATTTTGTTATTATTAAGAGCGATGGTTATCCGACATACAACTTTGCTGTTGTCGTCGATGATCACCAAATGGAAATTAGCCATGTTCTAAGAGGCGAAGAACATATAACAAATACTCCTAAGCAATTAGCAATATATGAGTCTTTAAATTGAACTCCTCCTGTATTCGGACATTTAACCATTATTACTAATATGGAAGGTAAAAAACTTTCAAAAAGAGATAAAACTTTGAAGCAATTTATTGAAGATTATAAGAATGAGGGATATAACAGCCATGCAATTTTTAACTTTTTATCTTTATTAGGTTGAACTTCAAAAGATAGCCAGGAAATAATGAGTCATGAGGAATTAATTGAAAAATTTGATCCAGAAAGGTTATCTAAATCACCTTCTAAATTTGATATAGTTAAGATGGATTGATTTTCAAAACAATATATGAAAAAAGTGGAAAACCAAGAAATTATAAAATTAATTAATTCACCATTTTCTGACGAATGAAACAATTTATTTGTTGAAACTTACAAGCAATCAGCGTCAACAATCGATGAGATCAAAAATAATTTAAAAATATATACCAAGCCAAAAGATAATACTACATTGGTGATATCTAATATAGATGTTGTAAAAACATTTAGTAAATTATTACATCAAAATGATTTTGATATTCAAAACATTCAAATGTGTATTGAACACACAAAGCAGGAATTAAATGTAAAAGGTAAGGATTTATTTATGCCTATTAGAATTGCTGCAACATATGAGGAGCATGGACCAGAATTAGCTAAGGCTATCTATCTTTTTGGCAAAGACATTGTATTTGAAAGACTAAAAAAATGAAGCTAAAATATATTTTAATTTCAGAACAAGAAGGCGAAATATTAAGCAAAGTGGAGACTGATTTTGTCGATTTTAAAGAAAGTAATAGCACTGAATTTACACATATTGAATTTACTGATGAAAAAGTTATGGACTGTATTTTAGATATTAAAAATGATGAAGTAAGAATCTCATATGCCGGTCAATATTTAGAAATGAAGCAGAATGAATTTGTGCCCAATAAACTTATTGTTTCATTTGATCCAAAGAATAAGACAAATAACATTCAGCAAATTCATATTGATATATATTTAATTGAAACAAAAATATCTAATAAAGAAATATCATTTATGTATGACATTTTACAATCAAAAAAAATTCTTGTAAGAAACACTGTTAAACTAGTCTTTGAATAAACAAAAAATCTAATCGATAATTCCGATTAGATTTTTATTTTTTTATACTTAAAGTGGGAAACACAGGAATAAATTAAATGTGATTCCTAATAATTAGGGTTAATTTTAGAAATTCTACAATATCTTAAGAATTTGAAAATTAAAAACCTTGATTTTGATGATAGTTTTAAAAAGTTTATAAGGGGGATTTTGTATTTTTTTGATAATCCTTATGTAAAAAGAAACTATACACCGTTTTCAAATAAAACCGTTTTATTAAAACCTTTAAAGAAATCATCTTGTTCAGATAAAATTTTAAGATTTTGTCTGAAAGATTTTTCTTGGTTTGGATATAACTCTTTATTACTTCCATCTATTAAATTATGTTTTGGTCCATAGAATAAATCATTTGAATTTTGAACTAAGAAAGTAAAGGCGCCTCATTTTGTTGTATCTTTAATGTTAGGGGTTAGTGCTGAAAGAGATGAATATATTCCAACAGGCATTCCAAATTCATTTACAGCAAGAGAACCACTTGCCCCATAATATAAACTGCTATTTAGAACTTGTGCCTGTACACCGATGCCATATGATATGGTTTTTTCAGATAATAGATTTTCAACTGGCGCACTACTTAAGAAGCTTTTATTTGTGAAAGTGTAATCTTCAATTTTTATGTTCTTAGGATAGTTTTTTCAGAAGTATTGATTATTTCCACTATCATTATCAGAAGGAAAGCCTGCTATATATATTCTTTTTGCATTTGGACTTAAAATTTCATTTTCGCTATCAAAGTTTTTATATTGTTCCTTGTGAAGATAGGCTGAGTAGTAGTCATATGCAATATAGGGAACTTTTGATTTATCATGGTTAGGATATTGCTTTGATGAAAATAATGTTACATCATTATTAATGCTGTTGATGCCTTTATTAATATGTTCTAGTAATTTCTTTAAATCTTGATTTGTTTCGGCTTGTTTTTTAAGTTCGTTGAATTTAATTTTTATAGCAAATACAGCAAAGTCTTTTCCAATTCTTTGGGTTTTATTGATATTAGGTTGATAGTTTGGATGCTTCTTTAATATTTCTTCATTTGTTTTCTTATCAAAGAAGTCCGTTGCGACAAAAACAGTTTTTGGATTTGAAAAAATTTGATCTCCAACAAGTTTTACATCTCTTACATCTTTTTTATATTTTTGATCATTTGAATTTATAAAATAGCTAACAATATTTTCATTGCCTTCGTGTTTTCCTGACTCGATAGGTTCTAAATTAGCATCACCCAAAGGTATGCCAATACCAAATGAAACAACTCTAGCATCTTTTTGCTCTTCGCTAGTAAAATATTCCGGAAACGTTTCTTTTAATTTATTGTCTAATGCATTGTATGCATATTGATATACATGAGCATTTGTTGCTATATATAACATTAGTTCTTCAGAATTTTCAACTCCATTTTTTCAAGCATAATCAAGTATTCAACCAGTTCCAGTTGATAAGAAAGGAATTTCATCTTTATCTCTTTTTCCATCATCAAGACTTTGTGTAATGGTATTAAATGAAATAGCAAAAGATCTGTCTAATATTTTTCTATATGCTTCAGTTTGTTTTATCTCTAACTCCGGTTTATTAATTGCTGGTTTTGGTTTTTGCAATCCTGGGAAGTTTGGCGGTATTATAGGGAATTGAGGCAATTGCGGGGTGCTATTGTCTTTTTTACTATGCGGATTTAATGGATTTTCCGGCGAAGATTGCTCTTTAGAAATTTCGGGTTGCTTAGGTGTTGGCAACGGTAACGGAATTGGCTCTTGGTTTTCTGACTTTTTGTTTGAATTTATAGAATCAGTATTTGTATTATCATTATTTTCTTTTTTATTATCATCTTCAGACTTCGGTTCATGGTTTGGTTGTTTAGTTTCGATACATGAAGTGGTTAACAGTGCTAATGTAGGAATTCAACTAAGTAATAATAATTTCTTTTTCATATTGCTCCTATTTTTACTTATTATTTTTTACAATAATTTTATATTATTTTTTCTAATAAAATAATTTAGGTTTCCTTAATTTGGTCAATCTTGTTTTTTTACACAATAATTGATAAAAATATTTTAGTATTTAAAAATTATTTAAATAAAAACATAAGTTGCTCTTTTTTAAAAAAATAAAACATAATTTTTTGTTGTATTAAAATATGTGTTATGAAATCAATAATAAGAAAATCTTTATTTAATAAAAAATTAAGTTTTTTATCGATCGGGTTATGCATAGCAATTAGTCCTGTTTTGATATCATGTGCTAATTCTAATAAAATAGATGATAGTCAGCGACAAAAACCTATGTTACTCAATGCTTCGCAACTATCAAGCATTAGAAATGAATTTGTTTTTAAGTTATCTGATGAAGCACAAAAAGAATATAATGCCGAGCAAGATAATGCAATGGCGAGATTTATTCAAGTAATAGAAAAGCTTAACAAAAAATACAATAATAAGAAACATGATGATGGTGATAAGATTGCTAATGATGTTGAATTTAAAAAGTATTTTTTTCTTCATAAACCCGATATAACAAAAGTTAGCAAATCTCATCGGATTGATATTAGATTTAAGGTTGATACTATTACGAGACAGATCGATTTATTTTATGATGTAATTTGTTTTGATTTACGTGTTAACGAGGTAGTTAATGCAAAAATCCCAATGGAAATTGATTAAGTTTTTTCTCTTAAGTTTTTTATTTATTTTAATAGCTTGTAGTCAATTGGACTACAAGCTATATTTAATAAATTTTTTTTAAACCTATAGTAGAAGTTAAAAGAATTCTTGTTGGTTGTTTTCTTCAAGATTAGAAATTATTAAATCAATATTAACGTCAAGATTTACATGGTTGATATTGTCATAAATGAAAATTTTTGCCTTGTGATATTCATTTAAGAAGTTTTTAAGTTCTTGTTTCTTTATCATGGTTGATATTTGCGCTAGTTTTTCTTTTAAGGCAATCATTAAATTTTTAATTGGTATTTTTTTAGCTGCGTAAATGTTATCAGCAAAATCCTTGTTATAGATATATTGTTTAAAATCATCATCTAGTTTGCTAGTATATTGGTCTTTTGTTAGTTTTTTTAAGTTATCATTATCAAATTTGAATTGTTCTAAATAAAAATTAAGATTTGATAGAGATTTAATAGCTGAATTAAAAAGATTGTAAAAATCATCAAGTAGCCTTGAAAAATCATTGAGTAATTTAGGATTTTTGTTATGTCAAAAAGAATTGTAATATTTTGTTAGCCCATCCTTATTTTGACTTATACTTTGCTCTTCAATTAATTCTTTTAGTTTATCCTTGACTATATCATAGTTTTCAAAAAAGGTATAGTAAGCATAATTAAAAGTCCGCATTGTTTTTTTTATTTCTAAAGCAGTTTTTGTTATTTTTTTATCAAATTGCATTTCTAAGGGATTGAGATCTTCATTTGCCTTAAAACCTTGTACATTTTTTGATGATTTTATTTCGATGCTGCTTGTTGCGTTGCATGAGATAGTTAGTAACCCGATTGAAGGAATTAAAAGGGAAGCTAAAATATTATATTTTTTCATTATAGTGTCCTTTAGAAACAATTGTAAAAACTGGTGTTTCGTTACTAAACTCAAATAAATTTTTTACTTTTATATCTATATAATAAAAAGGTTTCTCGCCCTTGTTTTTGTAAAGAAAATCTTTTTCTGAGTTAAATTTGTAAAAATAAAATTTTAAAGTAGTTTCATCTCCAACGGTTTCATTTTTGGCTAATTCTATCTTTTTGATTCCGCTATTAAGATTTGAATTTTGAATTTCGAGAGCATATGCAAGAAGGTAATTGTTTAAATAAGCAGTTAAGAGTTTTAATTGATCCTGTGTATTGCTATTCGGATTAACAATGTGTTTTTTTCAATTTATTAAGGCATAATTTATTAGCAAATTAAATAAGGGGTTATTAACAAAATCATCTAGTTTTATGCCGTTGAAGGTTGGTTTTTTTTCTTTTCTATATATTGCATAGTCGCTACTTTCTAATTTATCAACAGCTGCCAGCTTAGTTGATATAGCCTTTAAAAAGTGTCCATGGTCGTCAAAGTTTGAACTTAATAATACATAGTCTTTTGTTGTTTTATCTTTTTTAAAAACTCTAATAATCATTTTGATTAATTGGCTAGTTTCATAGTAATTTGTAAATTGAATATCTATTACTTTATATTTTTCATCAATATTTTTATATATGTCTGGAATATCGAATTCTAGGTAATCTTTAAAATTAGAAAATAAATATACCAAACCTCTCGAGTTTCAATAATCGATGCTATTATAGCCTTTGATAAATGAATTTATATCCTTTCCAAAGTTTATGTTTTCATTTTGTTTTATGATTAAAAATGGATTTTTTACATAATCATTAAATAAAGGTAGTGTTTCGCTAAGGCCATTATTGCCAACACCGAACTTTTGTTCAGTGGCATAATTTCTAAAACCATTAATATAAAAGGTTTTATTTTTAATTGCATTATTTACAATGCTTTTATCATCAAAATCAATAATGTCTTCAATTTGAAAACTAATAAAACTTTGGTTTGAAAAATCATTTTCCTGAACTCTTGCCTTTGTTCAATCTATGTTAATTTTTTTAATATTAAGATCAAATTTATTTAAATATAAAATAAGAAAATTAATAAATGTATTTCTAAAAATTTCATTTTCAGGCCTTAATCAAGAACTGGCTTGAATGAATTCATTGTTAAAAATATTACGCGTAATAAAGGCTTCACCTGCTTTATTTAAAAGGGAATTTTTATTCATTAATCCACTGTTTGTTTTTATATCGTTAACAAGGCGAAATATTACTGTTTGAAAATCAAAAAAATATGGATCATAAACGCGGTAATAATCTGTATCTTTGTTTTTGTTAGCAAGATAATAAAATCAAAGGTTAGAATATCCTCCTGCTTTTCTTATTTCCTTAAAGTCATATTGAGTAAATAAGTCATCAAAATTTTTAAAAGCAGAGTTATTTGTCCGTTCTATTTTGTAATTATCATATTTGGTTCTTATTTGTTTTCACGATTTTTGCAATTTGAATTCTGGTTTAAATTTGAGAGTGGGGTTAAACTCTAATTCATTGTTATTTGTAACCTTTTTAACTTGACCCAAATATTTTAAATAAGTTTTGCTAGATTGGTTTTGATTAATAAAAATGGGTTCAAAATTGTGCAGTGATGCTAGTTGTTGAGCGTTTAGTTTTGATAAGTATTTAGTGTTAATTTTTGATTCATCAATTAGAATTTTTTGTTGTCTTGCGCATGATATAGAAATAATTGGAAGCGCTAAACTTCCAATTATTCCGGCAAGTATTAATTTACTTGTTTTCATATTATTTATCAATAGGTAGTGTTAAATCTACAAAACCATGCCCTTCAGTTTGCTTTCCATCCAAACATTTAATTTTAAAGAAGTAAAAAATATTTCTTTTTTCGCTATTATAACCGAAGTAGCATTTTACATTATGGTTTCCAGCAAAATATTCTAAATTAGGAATATAAACTTTTATGTATTCATTAAAATCTGCGTTACGTAAGTCTTCAGGTGTAAAAAAGAATTTATCTTTATCATCTGAATCTTGATTTTTAGAGAATCATTTTATAATTTTTTCTCATAAACCATTAATATATTCATCTCTTGCAATATCATCAGTAAGATTGCTATACTCATCCCTAGCCTTGTCAGTCATAGTGAAGTTAGCGTTAGCAATTGTATCATTTACTTTAGCTCGCAATTCTTCCCCAATTAAAGAACCATCGCGATTAATAGAAGCATCAATGCTATTGCTTTGTTGAACGCCGCTATCTTTTTCTTGTTTATTTGTAGTTTGACTGCAGCTAGTTAGCAAAATAGCTCCTGTAATAATGGGCGTTGCAGATAAAAAAAGTTTCAATATAGTCTTCTTCTTTTTAAATGTTTTCATAATTTAATACCTCTTTTAACATAATTATAAACTTTTTAGAAAAGATATATAAAAAAATAAAACACTGAAATTTTGGAAAATATGCATTATTTATTAAAGCGTAACTAGATTATATTTGTCAAACTGTTAATATTTTTATTATGTAAATCTTATATCAGGAAACGAATATTGCTTAATTCGATTAAGAAATTTGTATCATGCTTTTTTTAAAAGATATCTTAATTTTAATTGAAAAATTGTTATTATTAATATATTTATTATAAATATTTTTTTGTTTAATCTGGTCGATTTTGTGTATAAAAAAATAATATAGTTTAAAATATATTTATATTTTACAAATTGCTGAATGTTATTTTGTACAAATATAAAACAATTTAAGAAAGGAAATAGTTTATGAAACGTTCAATTAAGGGACTAATTGCCATGGGGGGGGCACTAACTGGCATTGCACTACCAATAATGGCAATCTCATGTTCAAATCCAAATAATCCAAAATCCACTGATGAAGTAGGGCTAAGAAATACATTTACAAATTTCTTGACTACTGTTCATGGTAGAAAAGCAGGAGATGATAATAACTTTAAAAAAACGTCATTAGCGACAACAACTCTTAAGTACAGCCCTAAAAAACTTTTGAATGATGGAATAAAGTTAGAAAAAGATAAAAGATTAACAACAGAAATAGTTGAAAAGAATTTACTATACAAATTTGGCGAAAAAGTAGATCAAAAAGTTAATAATTATGGTAGCTATTATGCATATAAATATTTAGTTAAAGAAATCGCAGATATGGGTTATACTAATTACACTCCAAATGGAATCACATATCCTGAATATGCTCATGCAAGAACTGTGCAATACGATGAAACCAAAGATAAAGCAATAGTTGATTCCATGAAGCAAAATTTAAAGAATGATGGCTTCTTTACACAAGGTTTTTTATTTGCAAATAATGGATACAATAATGTGGGTAATAATATTGTGGTAACAATTAACCCAAGTGCCAAATTAACTGATAATGGTAAAAGAAATATTAAAGATTTTTACATTGTTTCTCACTACGACTCAATGAATAATGTAGGACCAAAAGGCGTTTCATGAGGTGCAACCGATAATGCTACCGGTGTTACTGTTAATTTAAATTTATTAAAGTATTTCTCAGATCCTAAAAATAGAGATAATTTAAGTGTTAGATTACATTTAATTTTTGTTGATGGTGAAGAGCTTGGAAAACTAGGTTCAGAAGCATTCGTAAAACAATTCTTAACTGGCGAAAAAAATGAATTACGTGATAATTCATTAGGAATGATTAATATGGATACAGTTGCAGGCGGTGATTATATGTATATTCACTCTCCTAATACTGTTGATGCTCTGAATGACAATGGCGAGGTTAAAAAGAATGAATGAAATTTATCTCCATTACTACGTAACCACATCAACATGCTTTCAAAAGAAAGAGCTAACAAAATAAAGGATGCTGATCAAGAATTAAAAATTCATCCGCAATTTGTTAAAACGGAATATAAAGAAGGCGAAACTGGAGACTGATCAGACCATGCTCCATTCTATCAAATCGCTAAATTACCAGTGGCTTATGTTGAATCAACAAACTTTGCAATTAAGGCAAAATCAGGTTTATATGATGGTTATGCTCAAACTATTAATCCTAAGGCTTGAGTATTAAAAAACGGTAAAACAATAGAAAAATTAAAAGAAAGAAAATTGGAAAATGGCCAAATTGTTCATGATTGACCTGATGGATTAAAGAAAGAAGATTTTGCGATCCTTGGAGATATTTGACACAGTGATTTAGATACTCTAAAATGGGTTAATGATAACATTGGTCCAAAATTTTATAAACAACTAGATACTGTATTTCAAACTTTAAAGGCAACAGTAACATCATTACATAAAATTGAAGGAAATAACTTTAGTTACATTAAGCTATAAGCTAAAAATCTTTGTTTTCAAAAAACATTGCCTAATTACTAAGCAGGTAATGTTTTTTGTTTAATTTTTTGGTGTATACTTGTCTTAATTTTGAATAATGATTTACTAAAATAATGTATTATTTTATTTATGTTCAATTGAAAATACGTGTGAGTTAATTTAATAATTTTAATACTAGGCTACTTAATTGGCTCGATTAATATTAGCATAATTATTTCAAAAAGAAAAAAACGTGATATTAGAAATTTTGGTTCAAAAAATGCAGGTGCGACAAATGCTTTAAGAGTCTTTGGTTTTAAATTTGCATTACTTGTTTTTTGCTTTGATATTTTTAAGTCTTTTATTCCCACAATCATTGTTTTTGCTATCAAAAAAGGGGTAAATAGTAATTTTATAATTCCTTTATTTGCAGGTTTGGGAGCATTGATTGGGCATATTTTTCCTTGTTACTTTAATTTTAAAGGTGGCAAAGGTGTTGCTTCATTTTTTGGAATGATTTTGGCATTTGATTTTCCAACATTTTTATTGCTTGTACTGGTTTATATAACCTTAGTTTTAATCATAAGATATATTTCGATTTCATCCGTGGTTATATCAATTATTTTTGCTTTTTATTCATTTATTCCTTATTTTTATACATCTTGAATTCTTTCGTTTATAAACCATAATATTCCATTATGATCACATAGCTACATTTTAGTTTTTGCTTCTATATTAATTTTGTTGAAACACATTCCAAATTACATTAGATTATCAAATAAAGAAGAAAAGAAACTTAACTTATTTAGTAGTAAAATTAGCAATTAACTTTATAAAGTGCTAAAATAGTGCTAAAATATATATTATTAAATTTTAAGGAGGTGTTTTTTGTTTTATGGAATTAAAGGCACGCCACATAGAAATTTTTAAGATGATTGTTGAAAAATTTTTTGAGACAGGAGAACCTGTTGGATCTAAAAAATTAGTTGAATCAAAACACTTGACTTCTTCATCTGCAACTATTAGAAATATTATGTCTGATCTTGAAAAGATTGGTTTTCTAGAAAAACCGCATGTATCCGGTGGAAGAATACCTTCAACTAAAGGCCTTGAATACTATACGAAATATATTGCATATAATCCAAAAAAGTTTTTTAATAAAAGTTTGAGTGATATTCTTGTAAAGAAAAGATTGAGTGTAGATTCTACATTAGATGAAGCTGCTAATTTGATTAGTAAAATGGCACATTTTACTGTTGTTGCAACTTCCAATAATAAAGATGAAAAATTAAAAAGTATTCAATTGACACCTCTTGATACGTCTTCAGCAGTTATTGTTATTGTTACCAGCAGTGGTAATGTGCAAAATAAAATTTTTGATTTTAGCGATGATATTGCTTTAAATGATTTGAGAATTGCCGTGAGACTATTTAAAGAAAGACTAATTGATACGCCTTTAATTGAATTGGCCGAAAGAGCTAAGGCTTTGTTACCTTTATTTAAAGAAAGAATAGGCAATTATGAAAAAATATTAGAAAAGTTTGTAAAAACTATTTTCGTTTTTGAAGAAAAGATTCAAAATAAAACCTATAACAAAAACGCAATGATTTTATCAAAAGATATATCTCGTGAGGAATTGGTTGACTTATTAGATCTCATCGAAAAACATTCGGTATGATCAATGATTGAAAATAATTTGGATGAAGACAATAAAATTAAGCTTGATTTTTCAAGAGAAAATTTAAATATTATTAGTAAAAAAATTGACTTTGAGAACGATAAAAATATTAAGGAAATCTCAATTATGGGGCCTAAGAATATTGATATTGATGAATCATTAGAAACGTTAGACATATTGGCAAAAATAGTGCAAAAAGGAGATAAATAATGTGAGATTTTAAAAAATACGAAAAAGTAAATTTTGAGCTATGTGAGAAAGAAAATCACAAAGAAAAAATAACACACTTTTCATACGTTTGAGATTATGATGATGTTGATCCTATTATTAATGAAATATTAAACAAAGGTAAGAGTGAAGCTGATGATTTACTTAGTTATAGGATTAAGAAAAAAAGTTATGTTCTTAAATTGGTTTCAGTCGTTGGTCTAGATGATTGAACAAAAAAAGTAATTGAAAAAAATGCCATTCTTACAAATGAACTTTCAGAAAAAAAAGATAGAATTAAATCTTTGGAAGAAACTATCGAAAAAATTAACAACGAAAAAGAGGAGTTAAGAGTTAAATCAATAATCGAAGCTAATAAATTTAAGGATGAGGTTATTGCAATTCAAAAGAAGGCCCAAGACTTAATTAGTGATCATAAACAAAAAAATAATGATCATCAAGAAAAACAAATTGCTGAAGCAAAGAAATATGCACTTCAATCTTTTATGGAAAATATAATTCAACCTATAAATAATTTTGAAAAAGCAATTCTTGCTGCTAAAAAAATTGATAATGATACATTGAAAAATTTTATCGTCGGATTTCATATGTTATATAATCAGGTTGAAAATATTCTGTTTGATTTTGGATTGAATAAAATTATTCCAAATGTTGGTGATAAGTTTGATTCTAATATTCATCAAGTTTATGAATTGGTTGCATCAGATTTAGAAAAAGATACAATTTTAGAAGTAAAAAATATTGGTTATAAGCTAAATGATAGAACTATTAAACCGGCATTAGTTATTGTTTCAAAATAATTCGCTATTTTTTCCTAAATTAGCAAATAAAAATAATAACGTAAATAGAATTTAATAAAATGAAATGAGGAAAAAAATGCAATTACCTTTTATACCAGTTAAGAAGCAGATAATACTGCCACAATCAATGGATGAAATAAGAGTGGGAAAGAAAAATTCGGTTCTTGCCTTACAAAGTGCATTGGATAGTAAGGAATCTAATAATAAGATATTAATAACTTTTATTAAGGAGCAATATATAAATGCCGAAGTAATTACCTCTTCGTCAATGCTAGAAGATTATGGCATTGTAGCTCTTATCAAAGAATCATCGGAAAATAAAGGTGTTTATAAAATAAGCCTTGATGCAGATAAAATTGTTAAAATCAATGAAATTCATTCGTCTGATACCAACCCGGAAGCACCGCTAATATATGCTTCATTTGAATACAAAAACGAAAAAGGGCAAAAGGTCGATATTGAAAAAATAAAAAATTCTATTGAATACTTAAATAATTTTGTTTTAAAACTTGAACCGCAAACAGATAAAAATTTTTCGTCAATTTCTAAACAGGTATTTAACTTTGAAAAGGTCAAAGATTTTGCAATGCAAATGAATTCACTGGTTAAATATAACAAGGAAGAAAAAATCGATGAATTGATATGAAAAAATTTCGCAATTATTAGAGAAGCCTTTACCCGAGATGAACTATTAGGTTTTTTGTCTTTAGATATTTACGATCTTATTAAAAATATCGCCGATAGATTAGCTTGAAAAAAAGAGTCAACAAATATTGACATAGAAATAACTAAGAAATTAAATGAAGAAATGGAAAGCTCACAAAGAGATTTTCTTCTTCGTGAAAAGATGAAGCAGTTAAGACAAATGCTTAATGATGAATCACAAAATAATGCCGAAAATATGGAAAAAGACCCAGAAACTAGCCGCAAGTTTCCTAAATATGTAATTGAAGCATTAAAGACTGAACAAGCTCGCTTGGCTGCCATGATGGCTTCGAGCCCAGAGGCAAATATCTCTAAAACATACATTGATTTAATTTTAGCATTACCATGAAGAAAAGTAAGTAAAGAATTAATTGATATAAATCATGTTAGAGAAGTTTTAAATAAACACCATTTTGGACTTGAAAAACCAAAAAAGAGAATTTTAGAATTTATTTCAGTTCTTACTCACAAACAAAATCAAAAAGAAACTGGTGATTATTTGCCTATTAAAAATGATTCTGACCATTTTATTGATACAAAATTATTCGTTCATAAAACTGGTGATACCTTGAATAATCCAGTTAATAATATTCCTATTTTAACCTTGATTGGTCCTCCAGGAACAGGAAAAACCACATTAGCAAAATCCATTGCAGAAGCCTTAAAAAGAAAATTTATCAAGGTATCGCTTGGTGGTGTAAAAGATGAAAGTGAAATTAGAGGGCATAGAAAAACCTATGTTGGGGCAATGCCTGGGAAAATTATCTCCGCTATTAAAAAGGCAGGTGTTTCTAACCCAGTTATTCTTCTTGACGAAATAGACAAAATGTCTTCTGATTTTAGAGGCGACCCAACTAGCGCTATGTTGGAGGTTCTTGACCCTGAACAAAATGCTAATTTTCAAGATCATTATCTTGACCTTGAATATGATTTATCAAAGGTTTTATTTATAGCTACTGCCAACTATTTTGATTCGATCCCACCTGCATTAGTTGATCGTGTTGAATTACTAGAATTGTCAACATATACCACTGCCGAAAAATTAGAAATAGCTAAAGCACACTTAATGCCCAAAGTTTTAGAACAGAATTCGCTTAAGGAATCGCAAATCCAAATTGATGATGAGGTTATAAAATTTATAATTCTTTCATATACAAGAGAAAGCGGTGTCCGTGAGCTTAAACGTTTATTAGATAATATAGCTCGTAAAATAGTTGTGAAAATATTAGATAATGAAATTAAGGATGAATTTAGAGTTTCTAAAGATGTTGTTGTTGATTTCTTGGGCCCAATTAGATTCGAAGATGATGAAAACGAAAATAGAGATCAAATCGGTGTTGTTAATGGCCTTGCATACACAAGCTTTGGTGGTTCTACACTAGCCATTGAGGTTACTACATTTCCGGGCAAAGACGGGATAAAATTAACCGGTCATTTAAAGGAAGTTATGAAGGAATCTGCACAAATTGCCTTAGGTTATGTGAGAGCAAATGCTGAAAAATTTGGAATTAATTTTGATTTTGATAATAAGGCAATTCACATTCACGTACCAGCGGGCGCTATTCCAAAAGACGGACCATCAGCAGGTGTTACATTTACTACTTCTATAATTAGTGCGCTAACTAGAAAACCAGTTCCCGCAAACATTGGTATGACTGGCGAGATAACGTTGAGAGGTAAAGTATTACCAATTGGTGGACTGAAAGAGAAATCATTAGCTGCATGTCAATTTGGAATTAAAAAAATATTTATTCCATATGACAATATTAAAAATTTAGTTGATGTACCAGAGGAAGTTAAAAAAGAAGTTACTTTTGTACCTGTGAAGTATTATGAAGAAATATTTGATGATATCTTTAAGACAAAATAATTAGAAAAAAAACCTGCTTTAAAGCAGGTTTTTTATTGTTTATTTTATGTTAACTAAATGCTTTAATGTTCTTATATATTGATTAACAAACGACGATTCGTTATCATATCATGCATAAACTTTGTATAATTTTTTGCCATCAACTTCTAATGCTTGAGTTAATTGAGCATCAAATATTGAACCAGCGGTTGAACCAATAATATCACTAGAAACAATAGGATCTTCAGTATAGAAAAAAGATTCTGAACTTGCATTTTTCATTGCCTTATTAATTTCCTCGACAGTTGTATCTCTTTTAAGCTCAACAGTAACATCGATAATTGACCCTGTAATAGTTGGAACTCTTAAAGCAATACCATTCATTTTACCCTTTAGCGTTGGGATAACCTTACCTATCGATTTAGCCGCACCTGTTGTGGTTGGAATCATATTTGAGGAAGCAGCTCTCGCTCTTCTTAAATCTGGATGAGGTGCATCTTGTAATCTTTGGTCCGCAGTGAATGAGTGTACAGTGGTCATGAAGCCTTTTTCAATACCGAATTCATTTTCTAAAACATTTAGAACAGGTGCTAGACAGTTTGTTGTACATGAGGCCCCAGAAACAACAACATCGTCTTTTGTTAAAATATTTTCATTAACTGAATAAACTATAGTTTTTACATCCGCACTTTTTGAAGGGGCCGTAATTAAAACTTTTTTTGCTCCAGCATTAATATGTAGTTGGGCTAGTTCAGTTGTTAAGAATCTACCTGTACCTTCAACAACCACATCGACTGCCAATTGTTTTCAAGGGAGTTGAGCAGGATCTTTTTCACTAAATATTGGAAACTCTTTACCCTCCACAATTATTGATTTTTCAGTGTTTGAAACACTAAATGGAAACACGCCATGAGCTGTATCGTATTTTAATAAGTGTGCTAATGTTTTAGCATCAGTTAGGTCGTTGATTCCAACAATTTCAACATCTGCATCATTTCATATTTTTCTAAAGATTAAACGGCCTATTCTACCAAAGCCGTTAATTGCTATTTTTGCCTTCATTTTATTTATACTCCATAAAATAATAAAATAATTAATTTAATATTAATAATTATAATTCTAAATAATTCTAAAATAACTTAAAAAAACAAAATATTAGGGATTTTTATAATATAGATAATTCCTTAAATTGTGTTATATTCTTAAACATTAAAATTTAACAAAATTAGCAATTTTGTCTTAAAAATTATAAATTCTATATTTTAAAAGAAAAAAATATTTTGTTTTTTGTTATTAAGTATTTTATTATTACAAATAATTATTTTTCAACTTAAATTAAGCTCTAAAAAAAAAAAAAAAAACATTTTTTAACCCAAAAATTAATTATTTTTTTAAAAAAAGCGCTTAAAATAAGCAAAAAAATGCGAACTTAAATAAGTATTTATTTAAAAAATATGTTTTTTAGTTTAAACTATTAAATGAATTTACAAAAATTTTATTGTATTCAATAACAGTTAAATTTTCAATTTAAATAATGGAGGAGGGCAAAATTATGGACAATGTAAAGCCTGTTCATTTAGCAAGCGGAAAAGCCATAAATCGAAAAATAAAGGTATCAATAATCATTGGAACAATTTTTATTCTTTTATTTCTTGCTTTGTTAAGTGTAGCAATAGCATATTTAGCAGATTACTTGGTTTACATGAATACAGATAGTGATGGGCTATTATGAACCGTAGCACAACGCAGTAAAGGTTTATTTAACTTGTTTGGTTAAATAATAAAGGAGGAAACATGAATGAAAGAAATTTAGATTTAGAAAAGAAGCATAGAAAAGTAAAAAAAGGTGTTATTGTAACTTCTTTATTAACTGCAATACCGGCTATTACCTTAGCTGCTATTGTTCCTTTTCTTCACAATACTGAATATAAGTCAATAGATACAAAAGCTCATGATGACTTGGTTCAAGAGCAAAAGAAGGCTAGAATATTTTTAAATAAGTATGATGAAATGCTTTCGGAGCAATCAAAAAATAAATTACAAACAGCAATTAACTATGCAAATCAATTAATCGCAAATAAAATTAGCAATCAAACAGCTGATGCTGTCTCGGCCATTAGAAATATGCTTGATCAAAGAAATATTTTAAGAAGAATGGTAAGCAGTTTAATGCTTGTTGATTCAAACAGTACAAAAGTAGCGCGTGATGCTATAGAACAACTAGGCAATTTAGTTAAGTCACCAGATTTAAAAAATGAGTTTAATAAACAACTAGACATCTATAATGCTAGTCAGCAAACTTATGATGATAAACAAAAATTTGTTGATGAGGTTGAAAAAATAATTGCTAAGCAAGACAAGATAGCATTTGATCTAGAATTAAAAATGAATGTTTTTGTCTTAAAGAATATTCAAAAAACAGATAGACTTAATATCAGTATTAAGAATGTTAAGGTTCTAAAATTAATTGATTTTATCAACGGCAAACTTGAACAAAATGTTTTATCTAGGGATAGTGTTGTTGATGTCTTGGATACATTGTTCACAACACAAAGTAATGATTTATTTAAAGATGAATCAATTAATAATGAAGCTGAAATTCAAAAAATTTATTCACAAATTGTTGAGGCAAAAAACCAAGTTGCAACAATGGATTTAGACCAGACAATAAAACAAATCATTTATGATGAACTAGATGCTATTAAGAAGTTTGTAATAGAAAATAAAGGAAATCTATCATTTGAAGTTATAGGACTGCAAGATTCAAAAAAAATAACGGCTTCACAAGTTATAAGTGACTATATATCAACAATAATCAACAAAACATCAGACTATTTTGGCAGTGATGAAACTACCTTAAACAAGGTAAAAGACTTAATTGCACAAGCAGATAAAATTAAACAACAGGTTGATAGCAAGTTTATTGGTGCTATTGATTTTGCTATTATTCAAGCAAATAATAAGGTTAAAGATACAGACCCTTCAACCAACAAATTAAAAACTCCAGCATATAAAATTCATTCCGATTTGTATAGGGCGTTAAATGAAATAGCTATTGCGAATAAATTACTTAATGATGCGAAGGAAGAAATTAATAAAATTCAAGATGCAAATTTTAAACAAGAGCTTATTGACAAAATTGAAAATCAAGAATTCAAAAGTAGTGCTGGTTTCTTTGAATATGTTTCAACTATAAATCAGATATTAAGTGATATTGACACTAATAATACCCTTAAAAATTTCTATAAAGAACAATTCAACATATTATCTAAACAGTTGAAATTTACATCTGGAAAAAATAGATACAACAAAATTTTTGTAAATGATGATTCTACGCTTTTAAATGTGCAACAAGCACTTTTAGCTATTAATGAAATTGACTTTGAGAATACTGCTCTTGCCGATTTAAGTAGTAAATTTGAGGAATATAGCGAATATGAAAGAATTGCCAACAAGAAGGAAATTGAAACTATTATTGAAGGAATCGAAGGCGAAGTTTCAAAAATCGTTAATATAAATAAATATTATCCAACCATCAAAAAAACATATGATAGTTTAAAAACTAAATTATTAGGATTCGCTTCAATTTATTCAACTGCAACACGTAAGGAAATGTCTGTTTTTGAAGATGAAAAGGCTATTTTACCTAATGGTCAAAAAGCGATAGCGGGTGGTTTAATCAAGGAAGCTCTTGATTTCTTTGATGTTTCTAAACTTTCACATCAATCAAGCCCAATTTTTGAAGATAATAATAAATTATTAGATGATATAAAAAATGAATGAAAGGATAATCCTGATTCTCCTGTTGCAAAGGATCTTGCTTTTAAAACGGCCCGCATTTCTGCCGATATTAAGCTAGTGACGGAAGATGATAAGCTAACATTAGAACAAAAAGAAGCAGAAATTACTAAATTAAAGAAGTTACAAGATGAATATGCAAAGAAGGTTGTAAGTGCAAAAAAATTGGAAAATACCAAAGATGAAACTGCTCAAATTTTAGCAATTGTGAAAAATAAGGAAAAGGTTAAAACTTATCTTGGTAAGGAATTAAATGAAATTCAAAAACTTAAAAGATTATCTGATGAAGCACTAAAAAATCCGACAGAATATGATTTGGATGATATTCAAACCAAATTATCAATAGCATTAAAAGATTTTGAAAATAAGCGTTCAATTTTAGAATCATCAACACAATCCTCAATTATTGCACAGTTAATTGATGACACATTTTCATCTCGTCGCGAAGAAGGCAAAACAACTCCTGTTGAAGCTAAATTTTTAGCCAAATTAGCTGATTTGCAAGCTGAGGTAGATGCTATTAAAAACGAAAAGAATTTATCGGAAAAAGAAAAGAGCGATAAACGTCAACTTTTAGCTAATAAGTTTGATGTTTTGCGTGAATCAATTGAAGTTGCGGCAACATTTGAGCTAGCTATTAAACAACTTGAAATTGAAAATAAAGAATCTAAGAAAGTTTATCAATCTTTAAAAGTCGATTCAACTAATGATAACTTGTTTAAAACTATAGAGGCTAGAGATCAAATTAGAACCATTGTTGCTAAACTTGGGGTTTTAAATACGGAAACTGATGGATTAATTGGAAAATATCACAATATTGTTGATAAGGAATTATACAATCCAGAAATACATAATAAGACATGATTAGCAAAACAAAATATAGATATCGCTGGTCGCACGCAAAAGATTAAATTAGAAGTTGCTAAGGATAAATTAATTAAAGAAAAAATATTATTAGCAAACAATAAACTTGCAGACGCAGAATTATCTAATAATTTAAAAATTAATAATGATCCATTTGCATTAATAAATGGTGATATTGAAATATTTGAAAAAGCTAGTCAAGATGGACTTAATAACATTGATAAGGTTCAAAAAAGTATTGATGAAATGAGTGCAAGCATTACATCTATTCAAGATGAACTTAAAGTATTGTATAGTGATTTGATTAAAGAATCAGATGAAGAAAAAGTTAAAGATATTAGAAGCAAAATTGAATCAAAAAATTTCCAAATTGAAGGTATTTCGCAACGCATTACCTTTGCTTATCAAAATATTATTAACGATACAAATCGAACGGTTGCAAAAATTGCTTCACAACATGATTTACACGAAAAAACTAAATCATCAGCAATTGAATTATCAAAAGTTGATAAAAACAAATATTTGGAACTATATACAGCTTTTACACAAGTTATCAATGTTAATAGAGGTTCGCTAAATGATGCATTAGCAGAAATTAATGATAAGATTATTGCCTTAAATGAGATAAATGCAAAAATAGAAATTTCTAAAGAAGTTAAAGATGCTATTGTTCGCCTGCAAGCCGTAAGAGATAATCAATATAAAAATGAAGCAAATGATAAGTCACAAAGATATATTTTTGAAAAAATAGATAAAGAAATTGAAGAGGAAATTATTCAATTTAGTACCTATATTTCTAATTATCGAACCACCAAAGCAGATCTACTCAATCAAAAACAAAGAATTGAATATTTAATTAATCAACATACTGTTAAGAAACAAGAAATTCATAGTCAATTTGAAGATGCTAAGGCTCGTTTAGAAAGACAAATCAATAAGTTCCTAAATGATGAACAAACTGAAAAATTTTCAGTTTTGGTTTCAAATCCTAGCCTAAATAGTGGCTCAGAAATTCAAAAGTTAAAATTTAAATTTGATGAATTAGTTAATAAAACAAAACCTATTCCATCAGATCAAACAAGTAAATCTAATTATGATAAAGCCAAATTTGAAGACTTAAAAGCATTATCTTCGAAAGTAGATATTAGTTTTAGAAAAGATGAATTTAAACATACCAAGTCATTAGTAGATAGCAAACTAGATAATTTAAAAAATAAGATGAATGAATCGCCAACTATAACTCTACAAAATAACATAACTATTGAGAATTTTATTTCAAATATTAATGAAACTATTCTTCATGCTGATAATGAGGTAACACCGAGAGTTAATGCTATTGATGTGAATGATGTCTTATCTGAAACTCGTAGAATTGAAACCTTAGGAAACTTGATTGATGAACAATTAGCTGTTTCAAAAAGATTATTAGAACTAAAAAATAATAGAAGTACTGATGCATACAATCGTTTAGTAAGTGCGCTTGTTAAGTCAATTCCTGGACAAAGTGACTCGACAGCACTAATTGAGGATAAAATAACAGAATTGCGTAATGCTTTTGTTGAGTCCGTACCTTTTGAACAATTAAAACAAAATCAAAAGGAAAGATTTGATGCATTTAAAAAGGAAGTAGAAAGCAAGGTTAATACACAAATTCACGATGTTAAAGTAAAAGAATCATTAGTTGGGACTGATGGTTTAATTTCGAAATATGTTAAAGAACTTGAAGCAATTACATACGTAGATGATAAGGCCAAATATATTGGAGAAGTTAATGAAGTTAATAAAAAAATGCAAATTGTAAGAACTAATTTTAAAGCAATTTTATCATTAGCTGAATCCGTAAAAGAAAATGAAGATAAGGTAGCAAAATTAATAGTAGCAGATGGTCCGATTAAGGATGTATTTGATAACCTAAAAGAACAGTTTAAGAAGCAAATTGATGATGCCAAAGCTTCATATAATGATCCTACAAAATATTCAATTTTAAGTCAAAAGAAAGCCGATATATCTTCATTGGTTGTAAGACTAGAAAAGGTTATTGAATTAAATAATAATATTAAAACCTTAAAAACAGAATCAACTCAAATGGCCTATAGAGAAGGTAGAAATACTAATGGTGCTGCTGCTGCTAAGGAAAAGCTAACTAGATATGTAGGAAAATTAGAATCATATGCAAAAGATGCAAAGGTAAATAGTGATTTAAACCAAATGCAAATTTTGGATGAAATAGTTACTAAATTCAAGAGATTAATTGCAAAACAAAAAGACATTTTATCAAAATATGATTCACTTGGTGAATGAAATTTTGACAGTCAAAAATATGGCTATGATATTGATCAAAAGAATCTAGGTCAAATTGTAATTGAATCAATTCCAGAAATACCACAAGATACATTTGCTCCAATAACTATAACTTCAAAAATTGATAATGCAACCAAAGTACTTGAAAGCCAACACCTTGCCTATCAATCACTTTATAATACAAGAAAATCTGCATATGAAGAAATTAAAAAGGCTTTTGATAATGAAAATAATATGCTAACAACTTCTTATAAGTATAAAAATCAAGATCAGAAAATATTTGATGAACTTAAAAAAGATAGAACGCAAAGATTTAAAGAAAGATTATTAACCATTTCCCAAATAATGAATGCCACTGATATTAATGCAATTGATAATATAAAATCAGAGGTTTTATCATCACACTCTTTATTTGATAAATATGCTGATTTAGCTGTTGTTGTTGCACAAGCTAAAAAACAAGTAGAAACTGGCCAAAAAGCCACAAATAAATCTGATGCTTTAAATAAGGCAATTCAAGTATTGGAACATGAGTTTAATATTGTGGAAAAAACATCAGCTACGCAATCAAAGGATAATTTTTACTTTGGCGTTTTAATCGCATTAGAAATTGAGGCAAAGCACAAATTAATTGAAAGTAATGCTAAAAAGATAGATATTTTAATTTCTTATTCTGATAAATTGAGTAAATTGAATAGCACAAGCGAAATTAGTGAGGAAGCTAAAAAACCATTAAAGAAAATTCTAGATGATTTGTTAGTTGAATTAGGTAACCGGGATGCTATTGATGTACGTGGTTTAGAAGCATTAAAAGAAACATATTTAGATGTTGGAAAAAATAGCTTTGAAATTAGTTTAAAAAATAGTATCGAACTAAAAAAAGCTATCACCTCTGCTGAAGCATTTATTCCTACAAACGGTGATAATGATTATAAAACTAAGGAATCGCAAGCGATGCGTAATTTATATCAAGCATTGCAACAAGCTGTTGATGAAGCTAAAAGTAATATAAAAGCTGAACATCATAATGAAGAAAATAAATTAGCTTCTATATTTAAACTTACTAATCAAACGGAAAGTGTAATTCAAAAACTTAAAGATCAAAAACGTGAAGAATTACGAGAATTAAAGGCGCAAATAGATGAAGCAAATAATTTTATAACATCATCATATTCTAATGCAGGTAGCGATAAAACAAAAACTCCTTTACAAGATACATTTACAAAGGATGCTGTTTCATTATCGGTCGATATTACTTTAGATACACTAGACAATATTAAAGATGCTAATAAAAAATTATTAAAGGCCAAAAAAGCTCTTGAAGATCAAATTAAGGCAATTGTTAAATATGAAAAAAATCATCTAACTCTTGTTAAAGATAGATTAGATTTATATGTTAAATTATTTAAGTCACAACAAGTTTCGATAGATAATTCAAATAATAAGCAATTAACCCAAGAGCAATCAAAAAAACTTAGTGTTCTATTTAATCTTGATAAACTAATTGATAGCTTTGAACGTAATGTTCAAAAAGCTGGCCAAATTCTAAGCAAGGATACTTCAAACTATAAGCTAATTTCACAAGAATTAAGAAATACAACTAATACCCTCGAAAATGATTATCAAACAATTAAGACTTTAACCAAAAGTGCATCCGAACAATTAAAAACGCAAATTAACTCATTTAACGAGGAAATGAATCAAAATAGTTCAAATACGAATAATGTCTTTGGAATTGTTAAATTATTAGATGAAAAATTAAATACCTCAAGTAGTGATAATATTAATGGCATTAATGAAATAAAACAAAATATTCAAAAAGTCGAAGAAGCAAATAGCGCACTTCCTGCTAACTTTAATGATCTTGCAGTTCAACAATTGAACATTAATTTTAATAATGATATTAATAGTTCGAATAATACAACAATAAAAGATGATTTTAAAAAATACTATGAGGCTATTGAAAAATTAATCAAGGCTTTAGAAGCTATTGATACATTGATTTATGGTTCAAGTGATTTAAATACAGCCAAGAGCTCACAAGGTAATTTAATTAACTTTTACACAGAAGTGGTATCAAAATCAGATTTTAAAAATATGCTAAGTTTAATTGCTGGAGAACATTTTAAACAGAATAATTCATCAAATACTGTATTTGCCAATATTATTAATTCATACAATACCATTCATAATTCCGCTAAGACACAAATGCAAATTACTGATACTGCTTTAACCAATAAAAATGCCTCTATATCCTTAAAACAAGAAGCATTAAAAGGTATTTTTGCAAATTTAAATAATTTAAATACGTGAATAAATGATCAAGGAAATAATATTTTCTTATTTGATTATATCAACCGCAATGGTGAAGAAAAAATTAGAGAAGTAGAACCTAAATCTACAACATTATATGAAGATTTTATTGAACAAATTAATAAAATTAGTAATCATTCTAGTGCCATGGAACTTGATATAACACAAAATAATAACCTATTAGGTTTATTTGATAAATTTGGAATTTTAAAAAATATCGGCGATTTACCTTATAACACAACTAACGTTAGAGTATATATTACTAGGGCTGCCACATCAAACTCATGAGCTCCTGAATTCTTGCAAACCGATACTTCAACAAAAAAGACAAAAATCAATTTAAAAGTTGTATATAAAAAGCCAACATCACATTCAATGCAGAACTTCTTTAATGATGTAGCAGATAGAACGCTTACATATAATGATGTTTGAATTACATTTAAGACACTATCTTTATTTAGAGTTACTAAAAACGATTTGGGAAGTGAAACTAAAACAAAAGAACAAAACAAACAATTTATTAATAGCCACAAAATATTCGAGGCCAAAAAAGCCGGATGAAATAATAGAAATATGAATGTTAACTTAATGAATGCTATTGCGGAGGGAGCAAATAAACATTTAATTAACCACGATATTAAGTATATTCGCGAGGATGTCACTTTTACTGGTCAACAATGAGATGATTCATTATTTAACAAAGTACAAAAACCAGAAAATCTAGATTTATATAAACTTTCATTAGAAGATGCTATGAAAAAAGAATATGCAAATTTCGATCTTTCGAATTCGCATCCTAATGTCAAGTATAAGATTAAACTTGATAATTCAAAAGGGTTAACTTTTGCAGCTAATGGCATGGGCAGAAAATTTAAACATGCTATGTTGCCAAACGGAAAAATGTTCTCGTATTGAACACAAACAGGTGCTGACCTAGATTTTACATCCGATTATTTTAGAAACTGGATACCATTTGGTTATACAATACCAGTTGTCTTTGAAGAAAATGGAAAAATGGACTTTGGTGTATTACATACTTGATACGAATTAAAAATTGATAATAACATAAACCAAACCGATGCCTCATTTAAGATGACGTTATCCGGTACTGCAAAATGGCATTTTTATCCTCCAAAAGATAATACTGAGGAAGAGCAAATTAATATGAATTCATTGGTTAAGGCAAACCCCAATGATGCAAATATTAAGGCTTATGTTTTTGCTGAAATGTTTGCAGCAAAATGAACTGATAAAACTAGACAAGCAAACAATATACAAAACCATGGTTATAGAGATTATAACAATAATAATCCTAATGGTAAACGTGGTGGCACTGAATGAAATGAGCCACAAATTATTAATGCATATGATCATTTTGATTTCATGGTAAGGATTCATGAGGATAAAGAAGGGGATAAATAATGAATAGAAGAACAAAAAAAAGAACAACCGCCGTTGTTATGGCTACAATTGCCACGGCATCGACATTAGCTGCGGTATTTTTAACCAAGCATCATAATGATTTTGTGGCCTCAGAAACCAATAATAGATTATTAAAACAATTTGAAAAAAGTAATTCACTTTTTGAAAAAGTTGTCAAAAAACTTTCTCCAAGTCCAAAACAAATGAAGGAACTTGACAAATTAATTGATGCGGTAAAATTAACATTATCTAACCCTAACTCAACTGCTGTTGAAAAATTTATTGCCCTAGACGACATAAAAAATGTGCAGAAAGATTACATTATTAAGTATGTTAAAAGACTAATAAGCAATAATGAAATCAATAAATATAGTATGAAAGAAATTGAGGAATTATTAAAGGATCAGGCATCAAGAATTAGAGAAATAGACATTAAAAATCAATTTGATTCAATTGATCTTACTGATTTAAAAATCGGTCTTTCTTCTTTTGCAAAATTAAACAAAGAACAACAATTTAATTGAATTAATAGATACAGTGAAACATTAACGATTAAAATTGAATTACAAAGAAGTTTGATCGAAAAATATCTTTTAATACCAAGCAATAGCTTTGATGAAAATATTGTTGAATTAAAAAAGATGCTTCCTACAAAAGCATTACGTGGTGATATTGAACAGGTTATTAATCAAATTGAAAATGACTTGTTATTTAATGATTTTAGAATTAATGATATAGCTATTAATAAACAATTAGTTGAAAATAAAATAATGGATACAAGAAGTACAACTAAGCATGGAGAATTCAATGATTTTTATCAAAAAACAATTAAAGATATTGAAAAAAGTATTGATGCAAACATTTTATTTATAACTTCTGAAATTCTTAAAAAATCTATTAATAGACAAACTGACAAAGATTTATCTGAGCAGTTAGAGCTATTAAGTAACAAAATACTGTTAACTAATTCTGTTTTGCAAAATAAAAATGTTTTTGATCAAATGATTACATTTGTTATAAAAAATAAAATGATTTTGCAAGAAGAATTAAATGAAATACTTAATTATCAAGTAACCAAAAATTATATTAACTTGGTTGAATATTACAACAATATAGTTGCAATCAAAATTGATAGTTCATTAACCATAGCTGATTTGCGATTAGCAAAAGCTAATTTTGATATTTATGAAAAAGCCTTAAATGATCAACAATTATCATCGGAACAAATTATTAATGAATTTAAGCTTTTTGTTGAATATGTAAAAAATGTAAATATCAATAATTTAGGCAATCATTTTGGAGCAATTCTGAATGAAAAGGACTATAAGGTTTTAGTTAATACAAATAACTTTGAAAAAAATAATAAACAAGAAATTATTAATAAAGTTATTGATTTCATGAATCGAATTAATCATATTCAATATTTGGATAGTTATATCACAAATATTATTAATGAATATTCACAAGTACATAAAAACAATCCTAGATTATTAAATGAACAAGAATTAAATATTGTTTTAAATCAATTAGCAGAGGTAGATAATGCTAATATTAATGATGTCCAAGATAAAATATCAAATATTAATGATTCGGTTTCTACATTAGTTGAAACTAGATTGGAACTTGCAAATATCGCCAAAGAAATTGATGATACTATTATTAATATCAACGGATTTAATAGTAAGAATAAAGAAAAATATTTAAGCAAAGATGTATTGCAAAAAGCAACGGATTTAAAAAATCAGATATTAAGCGAAAATATTATTGCTAATTTAACAACACAACAAATTATTGAAAAAAAATATAGTATAAGAGAACAACTAAGAACCCTACAAAAGGCTCAGTTAGATTATTTGCAAAAAGCGACATCACTTGAAATTGCAAGATTAAAGGATTATGATTTATTAAGTATTACACAGTTAACTAGTGATAAACTGAATCAAGTAAAATCGCAAAAAGTTGATATTACCTTACTTGCTAAAATATTTGATAAATTAAACATTGAATCTAAAAAAATTACATCAATTAATTACAATCCAATAATTTCAAAAGATATCCTTAATCAAATTCAAAAATATAAATTAATTGCTATCCTCGAAACGACGTATCTGCAAAATAATGCTGCTCAATCACGTATGGATGTTGAAGATTATACATTATTAACATTTAACCCAACTAATGAGCACCCGCATATTTATACTGATTATGAACAAACACAACTGGATAAATTAAGCAAAACTAAACAGGATCTTACTGATCGAGCTACAGAAATTAATAATTTATTAAAAGAACTATCAAATGGTAATAGTGTCGATACACAAAAAATAAACTCATTTAGTAATACTAAATGAGTTGAAGATGTTATTGAAATAACAAGTAATATTCAAGAAAGTGCCAAAATAATCAGAAAAGTTAATTCCACTCTCAATGATCTTGATAAGCTCATTGATGAAATTAATGGTGATGATGATATTAAACATCAATTTGTGCAGGATTTTGCAGAAATCGAACAAATTAAAGCAGATATTAAAAAAGCGCTATCTGCTACACCAGTTGATTTTGCTTTGGTTAATAGATTAAGCCAGGAAGCTGATAAAAAACTTGTAAACCTAAGAGACAAGCGAAAAGATAGTAGTCTTGAATCGCAAATTAAAAGTATTGAAAAATTAATTAATAAAAATTATCCACACCAGGATGCATCGGAACCTGTTTCCGAGGGAGAATCATCGCTACGTTATGCCTATAATGAACTGTTAAATCAGTCACGTCAACAAGGTTTAACAAAATCGGAAAAAGATGAGATTCTAGATAAGGCTAATAAAATTAAAGCAATGATTCCTTATGTAAAGGGTATTGAAAATAATATTGCAAGATATGAAAAAATATCAGATGAATATAATGCCCATATTGATAAACGATCACGTGTTCCTCAAACAATCGCTTCCGCAGAAGGAACCAAAAATGAAATTGATTTGGTAATTAGACAAATTGCTAACATTAATAATTTACCTGATGTTGCAAAAGTAGCTGATTCGGCAAGACTATCAAAATCTATTAATGATGACCTCGATCTCGCTTTTCATAAAGATCAAATTCGTGCACGAAACGAAGCTATTCAAGCCAAAACATATCCGATATCTGCTAATTTAAAACCAATTGAAACAAAAATAAATGATGCTATTAAACAATTGGATGCATATGCTAAAAGCAAGGAAACTACAACATCAGATGTCACTGCACTTGATGCTGTAAAAGTCTTAACAGGACAATCTGAACTTGTTGATATTACTAAACGTGCTATTTTAGAAGCTGATAAAATCAAAAATTCACCTTCATTAGTGGAAACAGAATCAGCTAAGGATGCAAATGCTTTATTAGATGAAATTGAAAAAAATTTACCTGATCATTCTGACACAATTGAATTAATCGGAAAGAAAAAGAAAGCTATTGAGGATGCTATTGTTATTGCACAATCAAAACACGAATTACGTAAGATTGTAATTAATGATTTAGTTAATGTTTTAAGTGAAGATCAACAAAAGTATAGAATCCTTGAAGTCGTTAAGAATAAAGTTAATGCTGCTAAGGAAATATATGAAAAAATTCTTTCGGTCAATTCTTCATCAGGGGGTGAAGCTTATACTCCCGAAAGTCTTGCGTTGAAAGTTGAAGAACTAAATGAATTAGTTAAGAAACTTGCTATCGAACGTGATGATCTCATTAATAAATATAAGGAAGAAAAAGCAAGAATTGAACTCGAGGTTATTCAGTATGATAAAAAGTCATATCATAATCTAGCTAAGCCCGATGCCTTAACAACCTTTGATAATTATGAAAAAGCCCGTCAAAAATATGTAATGGATATTAATGATCCTATTAACTCAACCATTGAATCAATTAGAGAAAATGAAAGAATGATGGCTGCGGGTTATCATAAGGATATAGTTTTAATCACTCTGGAAAAATATAAAAATTTTGTAAAAACAAATGTAGACGCCCTTCATTCTTCATCGGAAAAGAATTTTATTAAAACTTATTCTGATAGATTTTTAGCAAGAATAAATAATCAAATATCAATTGATATCGATTTTCCTATAGCTCAAAATTTAATTGTCAATATTAATGAGATGCTAAAATTCCATGTGTTGCAAATTGACGTAGCGACAGAATTAGATTTATATCAAAAGGATTTAGATTCAGATGTCAAAACACGCGCCATTGCTGAACTTAAGGCATTATTAAGCGGTGAACACGCACCATTAGAAACATTAAAAATTAAGCAGCAAAATGAATATGTTCTTAAGGAATTGACTCGTATTAAAGAAGAAGCTGGTCTAAGAGCAAGAAACAAACAAAAGGCCATTGGTTTATTGCAACACTTTGAAAACTTCCGTGCCCTTCCTGGATTGAATAATGGCCAAAATCAAAATCGTGTTTTAGTCAATGAAATTGCTAAGCAAATTTTTGGCACTAAAATAATTGAACTGGGAGATCTAGCTGATAATAGCCTAGCAACAAATTCTAAGGAAGCTATTGATCAAATACTATCATCAAACTTGCAATCAACGACTAAGGCTCAACTTTTGCAAGTTAAAAATCGAATTGAAACTATTGAAAAAATCAAGGAATATTATGACATACTCGCTTTAATTATTGGTTCTGCCGAAACAATAATTAGCGCTGCAGGTTCTGCGATTAATGATACTGTTAATTCATATATAACGCAAGATTTAAATCCTTTATTATCACAAGCGAGAGATTTATTTAAAACAGTAAGTACAGATAATACAAAAACATCAGATGAATTGGCTGAAATAAATAAACAAAAATTTGTTGATTTAATTAAAAAAATTCAAGTATCAAAAGAACGTATTTTAGATGTTATCGAAGTCACAGAAAAGATTATCGGTAAGATTAAAGATATTAATAGTGATCTTACATTTTATGATCTTGAATCAATCAGTGGAACAAGAAATAATGACAAAATTGACAGTTGATTGAACTCATTATTGGCCGAAGCTGCTAACAATCTATCTGAAACAACGGATTTACAAAAGTCTCAAAGAATTCAAAAAGTTAAATCAAAAAGTGAAGAGACATTAAAATTAGTTCAATTGTTAAAACAAGTATCTCAAACAGTGGGAATATGAAGACTTGAACGCCAAGGTTCATCAAATTACGATGCAACGCAATTTGATGAAAATAAATTAATCCAATTTATGTGAAATGCCTTGCCTAATATTGGACAAAATCCTGAAAAAGAACAGATTACTAAATATATTAATGAATTAACTACTAAGGTTAATGAACAAACGAAAATACGTCAAACTCGTAAAGACTTATTTGATGCTATTAATAACATTAAGGGTTCTGCAGTATATCAAAACGCTAAACAATATCTGCCCCTAATAACATCATTAAATAATCAAATAGATGATATTATCGATGCATCAACTAATAAAGAGGAAACAAATAGCGTAGAAAAGTTAAATGAAAATCTAAATAAGGTTAATAACCTAAAAGCATTTTTATCTAAGTTAGTCGAACTCGCCTCAAAAGCAACGGAAATTGAACAGTTTGTTAGTGCTTTTGTTCCTTTGGATGTCACTGTGAATACAAATAAGGCTGAGTTAGAAAATGAATTAGCTACTGTTAAAACATTATATGAAGCCAATATTTCATCAGCAGACCAAACTGAGGAAGCATCAAATAAAATTGATAAGAAAATCAAGAAACTTGAACTTCTTAAAGCACGTTTAGAAGTTTATCAACAACTAGCAAGTGTTAAGTTAAAAATTAAGAATGATACTGTTATTATAGCGAACGAAAAAGCAGTAATTAATAAAAAAATTACAGAATTTGAAAATGAATTAAAACAAGTCCAATTAGATGAAAATACTGATCCTAATACATTTGCAAACTTAGCACAAAAGTGATTGAATGGCACTGGTAATGATTCAATTGAATATGTTTTTGCCAATGCTAAAACATTAGCATACAAATACCAAGACGCCCAAAATATTCTTTCTTATAAACAAACAGGATTAAATGAATTACTTGATTCTGATGCTGTTAAGGAAGCTTATAATCAGTTGCAGACATTAATTACAGAATCAAAGCAGTTAAACTCTAATACTAATAATGATGAATTAGCTAAATTAGCTCAGATAAAGAAGATTCAAGATAAAATTGATGGTATTGTTAATGAAAAAGTTAACTCAGCAAGATCTCTTCGTACTAAAACTAGCGAGCTTCATACTAAATTATCAAAACAAGGCCAAAACGAAGTACAAAGTGGTGTATTATTATCAACATTCGAAGCAAATGCTGTTAATTCATTAAACATTAATAATGTGAAAACCAAAGATAATACTTATTCTGAGGCAGTAGAAGCAATTAATAAAACTAATACCGCTTTGAGAAAAGCACTTGATGAATATAAGAAGCAAATTGTTGCTACCTTTGATACCCAACAAACGCTTTTAAATACCGAGTTTCAGAAGTTTGTTGATTTCAATGCAAATATAATTAATGATACATTATGGACACAAGGCGCTAAAGATAAACTAATAAATCTAAGAAAACTAAAAACCTCTATTGAAACGTTTATTAATCAAAATAAAAACTTCAAAAACACAGTTGATAGTAAATATATTTCCATCGGTTCAAAAAATTCTTTTATAAATGATTTTATAAATTTAAACCTTGAAAATATCAAACTAGCAAAAGAAGCAAAGCAAAATCTAACACAAAAAATAAAAGATGATATTTCTCAAATGATTGAAGATGGCACTGGTATTATTTCAAAGCTAACTACTACTTTTGATAAATATAATTCTCAATTTTCTAATAATGTTTCAACTAAATTGTTTGAAAAAGCAGGGTTTGAAAATTCTAAGAAATTATTTGATGAATTAAAGCCAAAATTTGAATTATTAAAACAAAAAATTTCAACAATAAAAACTACTGAATCGGCTCCTGATTTACAAACTTATGCATTTGATACAAAACAATTGATAAATGGATATGATGAATTAATTAATGAATTTAAGTTAGAATTCAGTAGCCTTTTAAATAAACGTAGAGATTTAACAGAAATTTATCAATTGTTATTCAAAACATCAGTTAAGTGAAAAAATAATAACAACAAACTTACTGCTCTTGAAACTAAATATTCACAGGATTATGAATCATTAAATAGTGAAAAAGATAATTTAGTTAAGGAAAAAAGTGGAGATATTATTAATGACTTATTCTTAGTTGAAAAAACTAATAACGCATTAAACAATATTGAATCTAAGCTAAAAGTTTTATTAGATTGAACTAATACAAATAGCAAACTATTTTATGAAACTATTTTAGGTGAAACTAATTCAAACGATCAAAATGCTAATAAAACTAAACCATATTACCAAATTTCTGCTAAACCAGGAATTACTAGGGAAGAATTTGATAAGAAACTTGAAATAATATTACCTAATAATTCATCAAATGAACTTGATATTACAAACCTTGATGGATTTCTTGAATTATTTGATACATTTGCATTTACCAAAATTGATAGTAATTCAATCTATAATCCCTTAAACTTTAAGGTTAAATTAGTCAAGGATTCATCAACTAGCAAATTTATTAAACCTGGTAGTTCAAGTATTACCGAAAAAACCAATAATCTTAAATTACGTTATGAATTTAAACCAACAAATTTAGAAGTATTTAAGGAATTTTCAGGATTTTCTGTTGAAAAAGATGTAGATATTACATTTAAGACAAAGCAAGATTTACAACTTCAAGCGAGAACCTCAGGATTATTCTTTAAAGATTATAATAAATCTAATCTAGGTAAAAATACTAAACAAGTTATTGGTAAAGCTGATGAATTAGGTTGAATGCAAACAATTGCTGAAGAAGTTAAAAAACAAACTATTAAAACATTTAAAGAAGCATTAGGCCTTGAAAATTCTAATGATGCTGTAATTATTAATTACAAAACTAAGGAAATATTTGATTATAAGAATGCCAATAATGCAGTTAGTGCCACCGTTACTAAGCGTGATGGTTGAATAGATAAAGCTAACTTTAATATTAAGTTTCAATTCCCTGAATTTGATGTTTATCAACAATCTACATCAGTAACATGAGAATCGGAAAACCAAATTTTAAGAATAAGAGTTATTAATGATAAATTAATTCAAGTGGAAGCGATATTACCTGGAAAAATATTAGTCGGACCACAAAATTATACTCAAAATCAACATACCATCGTGGACACACAAGGAAATAAAATCACAAATGCAAGCCGTCAAACCTATGATCCTTCGAAAACGATGCCTGTTGCTGCGATATATACATTAAGATTAGATGTAGATTATGATCAAGATAGTAAGGATGTTTCATTATTTATTAATCGTTATGAAAGTTTTAATGTTGCCAAAAATAAAGCATTACAAGATAGTTCAATAACACCACTTTCTACATTTACAACTAATTTTAATAATAATAAAATGGAATCTACCATGGCATATGTTTGATCAAATTATGACTTTGCCAAATGGCTGTCTACTCATCCTACAAGTTGGCAAACACCAGATAATGCTGATAGTAGTAATAAATCACCATTAGATTACCCTAATAACGGATTTAGACATAGTGTTGGCTCAAATAAGGAATGAGATCATATGTTAGGCAATGACCTTTGAGTAAAAAATACAAGATCATCAGGGACTTATATATGAACAAATAATGATCAACAACAAATAATTCAAGATAGCGAAATTGAAAAACTCGCAGTAGTTTATAACTCTGGTATTATTAATTTTGAATTTAAAGATTTAAAGAAATAATGCTTAATTTTAAACCAAAACCTATAAGCTGTAAAGGTTTTGGTTTTTTTGTTTTAACTTTGTCAATAGATCCCTAAATGTCTAAAGAAAAAAAATCAAATAAAAAAATTACACCAAAATTTGGTGTAATTATTTATGATATTTAATATTTTTCTTAATGGCTAATCCACGATAAATTTGTTCAATTAACATGATTCTAAATAACTGATGTGGGAATGTCATTCTGGAAAAACAAATTTTATTTTTAAATTTTGTTTCATCTACGCCATTCGACCCACCAATAATAAAAGTTAAATTATCTTCAATAAGTATATTAGAAAATTCCTCACTACTCATTTGTTTTCCTTGTAATGAAAGATAAAAAACTTTTGAATTTTTTGGTATTTTTGTTAATATTGCTTCAGTTTCCTTTGCAATTTTAATATCAATATTATCATTAATAATTTCTTTAATTTCAATTAAATTAATTGTTGCTAAAAAGTTTATTTTTTTTAAATATGAATCATAAATTTTCTTAATATCTGAATTTAAAGAACCAACTGCAATTAAGTTTATTTTCATTTTTATTTTTTATTTTTTTCGGTTATTTAGATAGAACATTAGCATTTGTATGTCGGAAGGGTTAATTCCACTAATTCTTGTTGCTTGTCCAATAGTTGAGGGTCTAATTTTTTCAAGTTTTTGTCTTGCTTCTGTAGCAAGATTATCTACCAAGGAATAATTTATATTTTCAGGGATTTTTAGATTTTCCAGGCGAATCATTTTTTCAGCAGCTGTTTCTTGTTTTTTAAGATACCCAAATAGTCTTACTTGAATTGTTAATTCTTCAATGAAGGGAAAATCATTTCCTAAGATATCTATTGGGTCTGTCTCAGGATTGGCAAGTAACTTAAGGTAAGATTGGCCATTGATAACGTTATATTTAATGCCTAATTCGCTCTTTGAAGATACATATTTATTTTTAAGTTCTTCAATTGTTGTTTGAATAAGATTATATTTATTAACAATTTTTTGATATTCTTCTTCATTTATCATTTTATTGTCATAAGCATATTGGCATAATCTTTCATCAACATTGTCATTTCTTAATAATAATCGATATTCTGAACGACTTGTTAACATACGATATGGCTCTGTGGTACCTTTGGTAACGATATCATCAATTAAGACACCGATATAGGCATCGCTTCTTTTGATTTCCATAGAAGGCATATTTTGAATCTTATTTGCCGCATTAATTCCGGCTATTAAGCCTTGGGCCGCCGCTTCTTCGTAACCACTTGTCCCATTAGGTTGTCCGGCCGAAAAAAAGTTTTCTAATATTTTAGATTCTAGCGATTTATATAAGTTAAGTGGATTAATAGCATCATATTCAATGGCGTATCCATATTTTTGAATTCTGCAATTTTCTAATCCAGGTACTGATCTAATCATTTCATCTTGGACATCGACAGACATTGAAGTAGATAAGCCGTTAATGTACATAATGTCACCTTTTTTAGTTTCTGGTTCAAAAAATATGTGGTGTGTTTCCTTGTCTTGAAATCTAACAATTTTGTCTTCAATGCTAGGGCAATATCTTGGTCCGATACCAATAATTATTCCAGAATATAATGAGCTTTTATCAAGGTTTTTTAGTACTATTTCTTTAGTTTTGGCTGTTGTATGAGTTAGAAAACAAGAAGTTTGTTCATCTAATTTTATATTACTTCGCTTGGAAAAACAAAGTTCAGTTTTATCTAGAATTTCTCTTTCTACTTTTGTAAAATCAATACTATCAGTATAAATACGACAAGGAGTTCCGGTTTTTAATCTTTGGATTTCAAAACCATATTTAGCTAAATTTTTGGATAGAGTTGAACTATTTTTTTCGCCATCAGGACCATCGTTTTTAATATCGGTGCCTCGTAGGATGCGTGAGTTCATATAGACACCGGTTGTCATAATTGTGACTTGTGAGTGTATATCGCCGTGTTTTAAAGTTTTAACACCAACACATTTTTTGTCAACTATGATTAGATCAGAAACTTCATCTTCAATTAAAACAATATTATTTTCTTTTTTTACAGCATTTAGAATTATTTGTGAATATTTATCTTTGTCTATTTGGGCTCTAAGCGATCAAACAGCTGGACCTTTTGAAGTATTTAACATTTTAATTTGGATCATGGATAGGTCGGCAAAAAAGCCCTGAACTCCTCCTAGGGCATCGATTTCACGAGTAATAATTCCTTTTGCCGATCCACCAATCGATGGATTACAAGGTAGCATTGCTAAGCGGTTAGTATTTAGAGTTATTAAGGCTACTTTTAGATTTCTTTTTGCTAGTGCAAAAGTTGCTTCGATTCCGGCATGACCACCACCTATTACGATAGCATCATACTGATTGTTCATTTATTAAGTACTATTCTTTAATATCTTTAAGTATTTTTTCAATTCTTGCAGCTTCAGGCTCAACTTTATCAATTAAAAATACTAGTTCTGGTAATTTTTTATATTTTCAACTTTTAGCTACAACTGAACGAATAAATGGCGCCATTGAAGTCACTTTGTCAAAGTATCTTTCCTTGTCTTTAAATAAGGTTATATATACTTTAGCATGTGATCCATCATTTGATAAAATTACGTCGTTAATTGAGATGTTTGTTACATCAAAATCTTTTAATTCAAAAAAACTATTTCCAATTAATTCTAATAATAATTGAGTTTTTCTTTCATGCATAATTGCGTTCATATTATACTAATACATCCTCATAAAATTTTAATTCATCATCTATATCTATTTTATCAAAATCTTTAATATGGGTACCAAAATCAAAGCCTTTTTCGACAACTTTAACATCATTTTTTTCTCTTTTTAAGGAGCTTATTGAGCCCTTAAAGATACTTTTGCCTTTTCTAATTACTTCAACTTTGCAAAGTTCTTTCGCTTGTCCTTCAAACATCATGCAACCTGCAATTGTTCCTACTTTCGAGTAGAAAAAAAGTTTTATAACAACAGCCTGTCCAATTAATTTTTCTTCATAAACCGGTTCTTTTAAGGTATTGATAATTGCTTCTATTTCCTCAACAATTTTATAAATAATGTTATGAGAAACAATTTTTATTTTTTTAGTTTCAGCTAGTTTTTTAATTTCGCTTGATGTGCTAATGTTAAATAGATAAATTCTTGAATTAGATGCTTCAGCTAAGAGTAAGTCCGCTTTAGTTAGTTCTCCCGCTGTTGCTCTAATAACATTAACAGAGATTTCATCATTTTTTAGTTTAGATAGCGTTTGCTTAATTGCTTCAGAAGTCCCCTGCACATCAGTTTTAATAATTATGTTTAAGGTTTTTTGTCCATCTTTTATAGTGAAGGAATTTCTTTCGCTTAATTCTTTTTGTTTATTAATAAAAGATTTTTCCTCTGCTAGCTTCTTAGCGAATTTTTCATCACTAATTACAATAAATCTATCACCTGATGAGGGATTCTTATTGAGACCTGTAATTATGCAAGGTGTGCCTGGTAAGACTTTTTGCAATGGTTTTCCCTCGGTTGAGGTTAAGCTTCTAATGTTTCCATATTGACCACCAGCGACAATAAAATCTCGAGGCATAAGAGTACCATTTTCAACAATAACCGTTGACACTACCCCTCTACCTTTATCAATCTTTGATTCAATAATAGTTCCAAAAGGATCGCGATTCAGATTTGCCTTTAGGTCTAGTAAATCAGCTTGAAGAAAAATAGATTCTAATAAAGCATCAATATTATTATTCATCATTGCTGAACCATAAATGAATTGGTTTTCGCCTCCTCATTCTTCACAAATAATATTATGCTCACTTAGTTGGCTTTTAATTTTCTCAGGGTCTGCATTTGACTTATCCATCTTATTAACAAAGATAATAATTGGCACATTGGCAGCTTTCGCATGATCGATGGCTTCAATAGTTTGCGGTTTAACTCCGTCATCTGCAGCTACAACAATAATAACAATATCAGTTACCCTAGCCCCTCTCGAACGCATTTCAGTAAACGCTTCGTGTCCAGGGGTGTCAAGAAAGGTAATTTTTCTACCATTATATTCAACTTGATATGCACCAGTATGTTGGGTAATCCCACCAAATTCTGTTGAAAGAATGTTACTTTTTCTAATTTGGTCAATTAGTGTTGTTTTACCGTGGTCAACATGGCCCATAATTGTCACAATGGGAGGGCGTGTTGAAAGGTCGTTTGGATCATTAATAACTTCAAGTTTATCAAATAAATTTTCAGCATCAACTGATTCTTCTTTTTGAAAATCAAGATTATAATGTAAACATATTTCCGCAATTTCTTCTTCATTTAAGAAGGTGTTAATATTTTTCATTATTCCTTTTTTAAAGAAGTAGGTTAAAATTTGCGCAGCAGTTTGGTTAATTTTTTGGCTAAATTCACAAACTGTTAGTGGACCTGTAAAAATAAATACACCATTTTTGACTTTTGCCTCTACAACGTTTAATTTTTCTTTAATATTGTCTACATTTGAAATTCTTTTGTTACATTTTTGCTTAGCCATATATTCACCTCGTTTCATAATTTTTTATAAATACAATCATCAATATTTTGTCTAAATGCTTTATTTAGTAAATGCTTTTTAAAAAGGGTTTCGATTTGTTCCTCATTATCTAAACAGTATGTTCCTCGACCACCTAGTTCAATGTTTGGGTCAAAATAAAATTCATTATTAATTTTTGCAAATCTAACTAAGTTTTTTATAGGATAAATTTTTCCATCAACAATAGATTTACGACTATATTTTTTATCAATCTTCATCATTTAAATCACCTAAATCTAAATTCTCTAAACCAGCACTTAGGTCATCATCTTTTTTGAAGTCCTTCATTTTTGTTTGAGTTATTTTTTCATAGTCGGCTTCGATTTTTGCTTTGTCTTTAATTTCATTTTGTTTAGTGTTACCTGAGTATACATCTAAATCTTCCATTTCTTCGCTTTCTAATTCATTTTGCATATCAATTCATGTTCTTTCTATTTCCTCATCAGAAATAGATTCATATAATTGTTTTTCAAAAATATGATCTGTTTGTTGTGCTTTTTGTCTAAGCTCAGCTAGGTCTTGGTCAAATTCTGATATATTGAATGTATTATCAAAGAATGATTCATTGGATTTCTTAGAATTTCTATGATTACTAATTGGTTTTAGATTTAACTTTTGACCTACATATTTTAATTTAGCTTCTTCTTCAGTAATATTTGCATTTTTAAATGAATATTTTATTTGGAGTTGGTCGGCTTGCGCTTGGCTAATTATGTCCAAGCGGCTTCTTGTTAATTCTGAGGCAAGTCGAACATTTTGCCCTTTTTTACCAATTGCTAAAGTATGTTGAGCATTAGGAACAATAACAATAAAACTATTGAACTGTGGAGTTGAATCTTCTTTTTCGACAATATCAATAACTCTTGAAGGACTAACGGCATTCATTACAAATTTCTTTTTGTCCTCATCATATAATACAACATCAATTTTTTCGTGGTTTAGTTGTTTCGAAATAGCTTCAATTCTAGCTGAATCTGTTCCGATTACTGTGCCTAATTCTTCGAGAGCAAAAGGCGCTTTTTCTGTTTTTCTTATAGCAACTTTTGCTCTTTCCCCTGGTATTCTAACAACCTTAATAATTTCAATAAATCCCTCAGCAATTTCTGGTATTTCTTGTTCGAATAATTTATTTATTAATTTAGATTCAACTGAGGATACTAATATTTGTGCATTTTTAGATTCAGGTTTTACTTCTTCAATATAAACATCTAACAAATCGCCGGCTTTTAGATTGGATAATAATCTTAAATTGCTTGTAGATGGTGGCATATAAGCAACAGTTCCATCACGAAATTCCATGAGTGTACCAGTTTTGGTAATATTTGTTATTTTAGCTTTAACTATAGTACCTATTAAGCTACTATATTTATTAAAGGTTAATTGTTTTTCCAATTCTCTAATTTGTTGGTTGAAGATACTTAGAATTTTTTGATAATCACGTTTATGGAATAATTCAAAATCTATTTCCTCGGCAATGATATCTCCCTCCTTAATATCTGCATTAATTTTTTTAGCATCGCTTAAAGCGATTTCAATGCAAGGGCAAAAATTATCTTTGTCTTCATATGTTATAGGGTCATTAGTAACGATTTTTGTATGGTTTATTATTTTAAACTGTTTCTTATCTTTATCAATGATAAATTCTAATTCAGCATCAGGATCATATTGACTAAAAATCACTTGTTCAACAGCTTTTTTAAATAAATCAACTACTGCTTCTTCATCAATATTTTTGATCTGTGAAACATTATATATAGCACTAAAAATTTGTGTTGCTTTTAGTTCCGAATCAAAAGTTTTGGTATTCATTTTTATCTCCTTTTTTATATCTTATAATTACAAAAAGGATCGGCCTATGGCCAACCCTTTTTAATCTTAATTAAAAACAGTATAATAAAATTTTAATACATTAATTTATTTTCAAATAATTTTTCCTTGAATTTTTGAGTTTACTTTATCAATATCAATAATTTTTATATTTATGTTATCGCCAATTGAAACTAGTTCATTAGGATGGTTGATATATTGGGAATTTTCCTTCTTCATATTGCGAATATGAATCAAAACATTTTCCTTTAGGCCAATATAGGCAAATACACCGAAGTTGGTAATATTTTGAACCTGGCCAATAATTTCTTGGCCCAGTTGGATATCACTAAATTTTAAAATTTTGTCATTAACAATATATCCTGGTTTATCATCCCTTATATCCTTTCCGGGTGCTAATAAAGAATCAATAATTAGGTCAATGTCATATTGATTTGCGCCTAGGTTTTTAGCTAATTCATCCTTATTAGTTGAAAGCAATATTTCCTTATCGATATTTTTTAAATCAATAGCTAATTCTTTTATTATTCTATCGGCAAGTTCGTATAAGTCAGGGTGTATATTTGTCTTATCATAAAATACATTAGAATCATAAATTCGTAGAAAACCAACTGATTGTTCATAAGCTTTAGGGCCTAAACCTTTAACTTTTTTAAGATCAGTTCTTGATTTAAATAAGCCGTTCTCATTACGATAATCAACAATATTTTGTGCTAATGATTTCGAAAGGCCAGAAACATACTCTAATATATATTTGGTTGCGGTGTTTAAATCAATTCCAACCATATTGACTGCCTTTCCGACTTTGAATGCTAATTTTAAAGATAATTCTTTTTGATTAACATCATGTTGATACTGACCTACCCCAAGAGATTTTGGTTCAATTTTAATTAGCTCATTCAAAGGATCTTGAAATTTTCTGCCTATATTAATTGCTGATCTAAATTCTAGTTCTAAATCAGGAAATTCCTCTTGCGCAATTTTTGAAGCCGAGTATACAGAAGCGCCTACTTCGCTAACAATGGCAAATTTAGTGTTTTTGTTTAATTCTTTTTCTCTTCTTATTTTTAATAATTTATCAATAAATTCTTCTGTTTCACGGCTAGCGGTTCCATTTCCAATAACAATTAGATCAATCTCATATTTGTTAAGTATTTCATGCATCTTTTTGACTGCATTTAGAAATTCTTCTTTTGAGTTAGTGTGTGGATGGATAACAAAACCTTCTAAATATTTTCCATTACCGTCTAGCATTGCACATTTGCAGCCGTTAGTATATCCAGGATCGATAGATAAAATATTTTTATTTTTTGTGGCTGGAGAAAGTAATAAATCTTCAAGATTTTGAGCAAAAATTTCAATAGCTTCTTTTTCGGCACGCTCAAATAAATCTGTCTTTATTTCTCTTATTATCGATGGAAATATTAAACGATCTAGTGAATCCTTTATTGCTTCATTAACAATCTTAGCTGTTCTTTTGTTGATGAAAAATTTGTTGTTTAGATAATAAATGATAACTTTTTCATTGAATTCAATTGTATATGAAATGATTTTTTTGTCTTCGCCACGAGTAATAGCTAATACACGATGGTTAGGGATATTTTTAACCTTCTCGCTATAGTCATAATATTGTTTGAATGTTTCTTTTTCGTCATCCACACTTTTCTTTTTTGTTACGATAACACCGTAGTTTATAAGTTGATTTTTAACATATTCGCGAACTGAAATATCTTGTGAAATATTTTGAGCAATTATATATTTAGCCTGTTCTAAAACTTGTTCAACATCTTTTAATGTATCTCCATTAATATATTTCGAAGCTTCTTTAAAAACATTAAATTTTTCATCCTTATTTGTCATAATAAGCTCAGCAAGTGGCCCTAATCCTAATGCAAGAGCTTCGGTGGCTTTTGTTTTTTTGCCTACCTTAAAAGGTTCATATATATTTTCAACTTCCTGCTTAGTTATTGCATCATCAATTTTTTTCGATATTTCAACATCAAGTAGCTTTTTTTCTTCAAGAATTTTTTTAACATATTCTTTCCTTTTTTGAAGTTCTACATCATATTCATAAAATTCGCTAATATTTGCAACTTGTTCTTCGTCAAGACCACCGGTCACATCTTTTCTATAACGTGAAATAAAGGGAATTGTAGCGCCTTCTTTTAATAATTTAAGGGTTTCACTAACCTGCTCGTTACGTATATTCAATCTTTTTGCAACATTTTTTATTGATAAATCAATCATAATTTCTCCAATTTTTATTTATTATCTTTAGTACATTAATTATAAAGAAATTATTTTTTAATAGGTCTTTTTAGATTTTTTTTAAAGCAAATTAATTTATAATTTTTAAGAATTATTGAATTGTAGGAAGAATAAATTTATGTTAAAAATTGGCATTATTGCAGAATATAATCCATTTCATAATGGTCATATATACTTAATTAATAAAATTAAAGAAAGATATCCAAATTCGAAAATTATTGTTGCCTTGTCCTCTAATTTTACCCAACGTGGTGAGATTGCTTGCGCTCCTTTTGCAAAAAGAAAAAAAATATGTATGAAATATGGCGTTGATAAGGTTGTTAAGCTAGATTTTGAAACTTCAACACAGGCAGCACACTTTTTTGCAAAAGGCTCAATTGATATGTTAGATAAACAAAAAATTGATATTCTTTTTTTTGGAACATCCGATAGCGATGAAATAAAAAAATATATAAGTGCTGCAAGGTTATTGGATGAAAATGCGGATTTATATAACAAAAATGTTAAGTTGCTTTTAAAACAAGGAAAATCCTTTATTTTATCCTGTTATGAATCGTTAAAACTATTCTTAAAAGAAGAAGAAATTCCGCAGGATATTTTGGGCTTTGAATACACTAAATACATATTAAAAAATAAACCTCATATTAAACTTGATTGTATAAAAAGGTCAATTTCACATCATTCCGGGGAAACAAGTTCAATTTATGCATCAGGAACAAAATTAAGAGAAATGATAAAAAATAATGAGGATATTTCAAATTTTTCTCCACTAAAAATTAAAAGAGTTAAGAGGATTGAAGATACATATAAAAAATTCCAAAGAATAATAAGACATTGGTCACCACAAAGAATTGCCAAAATTAAACTTGTTAGTGAAGGGATGGAAAATTTATTTAAGAAAAACATTGATGCTTTATCCTACGATGAATTTATTGATTCTTGTACATCAAAAAGATATACAAAATCACGTATTAAGCGAACTTATTTGTATGTCTTAAAGAAGTGATTTGCTAAAAAAAACTAGTATATTTTTAATTTTAAATTAAAGCGCAATTGAGGAAAAAAGTTAATTCTAAATTGGATGCAGCAAGTTATTAATACCTCTAGGTATTATTTTTTCATTATTATTGTTTATCAGGGTAATCATAGGCACTTCAGGCGCTTAGAAGGTAAAAAGATACTGAAATAAAGATACATATTTTTTTATAAATCATAATTTAGTTTATTAAGCTAAATATTCAAAAAAATATAATAGGTTATAGATTTTTATAGATTTGAAATTTAAAGGATTTATTTATGAGTGACTGGCTATTTTGATGAAGCAACACTTGTGCGAAACAAAAAAGTCTAAACAAGGTCATTTTGTTTCATTTGATCTAGCACTGGCATTATTTTTTACTTTTATTGTTGTTGTAATGTCAATATATAAATTTGTTGCAATATAGCTAATGTTGGTCCAGGTTTTGCGTCAATTATTTTAATTATAATCTAGCATCTATAGACCTACAATTATTATATTATTAATATTTTATGATAATGCTCTTAGTGAAATTAACAATGAAATCGTCACTATTTCTGAATTTCAATAATATAGACATTGAAGCAAAGTATTATTGTTTATGTTTGAATATAAACTCTTTATTTTTGTTAATAATTGTTGGCTTGATCTTGCTAATATTAACACTTGCAGGTTTTATTATCTTTTTTTATTTTAGCTTCAAAAGCTTAAAAAAATTTGATTCAATTTATTTAAAATATTTTTTTGAATCTAATCTGGATGAAAAACTTAAATGAGATTTTGTAAAAAAAACATTCAGGTGTATTTTCTGAATGTTTTTTGCCTTCAAAGTCTATGAATTATTTATTGCAAATTTTTAAATTCTTCTGTAGCATTAACTAGTGCTTCTGCAATCTTTTCTTCTTTTGAGGAATGGCCTGCAATAACAAAATTTAACTTTGATTTGTTTAGATTTTTATGTAAAAGGTAAGCGCCTTCTGGTCTGCAATCCATATCAAATCTACCGTGAATAATTATTGTTGGAATATTTTGAATTTTGTCAATATTTTTTAATATATAGTTATCTTCTAAAAAAATATGATTAATAAAATAATGATTTTCAAGTCTAGCTAATTCTAAATTGCTTTTCTGATTAGATAAAATTTCTTCTATTTCTGTTAGTGGATTCATCGTTATAAGCCCGAGTTCTCATTTAGCTCAATGGTATGCTGCATTGTATGCTAATTCAATATTTGGGCTATTTAGATACTTGTGGTATGCCTTGATTAAATTATGTCTTTCTTCAATTGGAATAAAGTTGGAAAATTCTTCATATGCTTCAGGAAAATAGAAAGAAGCACCTTGCTGATAAAGGTAATAATCGTCTTCTTGGCGCCCTAAGAATACACCTCGCAAAATCATACCCAATACATTTTGAGGGTAATTAATGGCATAAATAAGTGACAAACAGGATCCTCATGAACCACCAAAAAGTATCCATTTATCAATATTTAAGTTTTTTCGCAACTCTTCAATATCGCTAATTAAGTTTAGTGTAGTATTTTCTTTTATTTCGGCAGATGGCATAGATTTGCCGCAACCTCTTTGGTCGAATAAAATAATTCGGTAATGACTTGGATCAAAATATTGGCGATTTGATTCAGAAATCCCCCCTCCTGGACCACCATGTATAAATAAAATTGGTTGACCATTTGGGTTACCTACTTCTTCATAATATATAGAGTGAATATCGCTTACTTTTAAAAAACCAGTTTTATATGGTTCAATTGGTTCAAACATAACAATTTCCTTTTAGATAAAATATTAGTACTTAAAATTATATTTTAATATTTTAAAAAGTTAGAGGTTTAATGCACCCCTAACTCTTATTTTTTATATTAAATAATGTTTGTTTATAAAGTTAACTATTTCTTGCAATTTATTTAAATCCTGTTGAATAAATCCAGATGAGTTTAAGTGCCCACCGCCTAAAAAATAGTTTGCAACTTTTGATACATCATAAGTAGTTTTTGATCTAATTTCACAGCGATAATCACCCTGTTTTCGTTTTAATAATGCTAGTGAAACTTCGGTGTTAGATACTTCTGCAAATTTAGCAACAAGAGGTCTTGCGATATCATTTGAAACAATTTGATCAACAATCATATATGTAACTATTCCTTCTTTTTGGGAATTGTTTATTGCATTAAAAATGAATCTGTTTTCTTCCGCATTAAGTTGCATTTTTTTAAGTAAAAGATTATAATCTAGACCTTCCTTTAATAAAAATTCCATACATTTAAAAGTTTCTTGAGTAACATTTCTCTCTTTGAAAAATTCAGTATCAGTAATGATTGCCACAGCAAGGCCTTCGAGAACTTTTTTGTCTGTTTTTAAATTTAGTTCCATAACAAGTTTAGTCATTACTTGTCCGGTTGCAGGTCAAAAATCACCACCAATTTCAAATAATCATTCGCCTTCCAAAGGATGATGGTCAATTTTAATTGATTCTTCGGTTTTGACTCTTTGATCAAAGATTCTATTCTTTGTAGATGTATCAACAACCACCTTTAGTGAGTTATTAAAAAAGTCATTATCAACTAATGAAATTTTTTCATCTTCCAAGAATAATAGGTTTCTTGGATAATCGCCGCCAGAAATTCTTACATTCTTATTTTTTAGGTTTATTTTTATAAGATGCTTGAGAGCGACTGCAGATCCTAGGGTATCACCATCTGGTTCAACATGAGTACATAATGTTATATTATTTGCGTTTTCTAGATATTCTCAAAATTTAATAAATTTTTGCTTCATATTTTCCATAATTTAGGCCACCGTTAATGAATAATTGTCAAAATAATGATCAACCGCAATTTTGGCGGATTTTTTAGCTATTTTAGATTTCTTGAATCAGTTTTTCATATTTGCTAGATCTTGAATTGTTCGCATATATGTTGTTTTATAAACATTTTTAACATCATTTTTAATTTTAACTAATATTTTTTTATATTGATTTAAATAGTCTATTTTATTTGTCATTAGCCTTTTATAATTTTTTTCATCTGGAATTAAATCATTTTTTAATCAATAATTGTATATAAATAATTGATCCTTCTTGTGTTTTGCAATCATATATTTTGCATATCTTGTTTCATTTTTGAATTCCTCATTGTTCACAAGAGCGACGGCAAGCGACTTAATAATCATATTTTGCTTAATCAGTTTTTTAAACCAAACATCTTGGCCAAAGAAGTATCCAGTTGTTAGTTTTGAGCGAATGATATTTGAAATCTGTTCAATTGTCAATAATACAATAATGGTAAAAATTAGGTATGATGAAAGCTTGTCTCAGTCTTCAGTTTTGGATGAGTATGTACTGATTTGGAAACCAAAATCACTAGCTCCTACGGCGCCAATTACTACTGTACTTTTGAAGTTAATTTCAACTCTATATAAGAAGTTAGACAGAGATTGCGGTAATATTGATTTAATAACAATAAATTTGACTTTTTGAAATCATGTCGCGCCTAGTGAGTCTAAGGATTGAAACACCTTGTGTGGAATTTTTTCAACTGACTCCATAATTAGTTTTCCAAGCATACCAATTGAATGTATCCCCAGTGCCAAGACCCCGGCGAATAGTTTTGAGTCTTTTGACAAGATTATAAAAAGAATGGCAAAAGTGAATGCTGGTATAGCACGAATAACAATAATAATCAATTTAAATGGGTAAGAAAAATACTTATTAATATTTTTTGCGGCAAGAATTCCTAATATTAGTGCAAAAAACAAACCAATGACTGAGGAAGCTATTGCCACTAGTAGAGCCGAAGCCCCTAATGGTATAACACTTGTTTTTGATGTTTTTCAATTGCCACCAAACAATGATCAATCCGGATTGAAAAGCTTATTAATTCCATCTTTGAATTGGCTAATTTTTATACTATTTCCAATTTTTCATTCAATTTGTGTTAGCGAAGCAAGGATAAGCGCAAACACAAGAATAATGACAAAAATCTTGAATATATATATTTTTGACTTTTGCTTTTTAAGCTGTTCTAATTGTTTTGCAAATGGAAGTTTTTCATCAATTTGAGGGTGCTTTTGAGAATATTCTAAAATGAATTTTTTAATCATATAGTTTAATGCTTCGATTACTATCATCAAGGCAATTAACACTCATAAAACAATTGACATATGCGATAGGTTATCTGTTATGGCGTATTGGTCAGAAAGAAGTTGTCCAATTGTTGATATTCCAACAATTGATAAAATAGCTGCAAATCTAACAACCATTTCAAATGAGTAGAATCCATATGATACAATTCTCTTTATTAAATAAGGTAAAATTGCGCTTTTAAAGGCAAGAGTTTTATTATTTCCAATCGCTTGCGCTCCCTGAAATGCACTTGTATCATAGGTGTCTAAGTCTTCATATAATCATTTTGTCATTAATGAGCTAACAAATATAGCAATTGAAAACATTGCCGCTAATGATTTTGAAAATAAGAAGAAAAAGATAAATGCGAATACAACTGGGGGGACTGCTCTAATTATCGACATTATTATTCTAAAGGGAAGATAAATTAATTTATCTTTAATAATATTTTTAGAGCTTAATAATGCTAGTGGTACTGATATAAAAATACCAAGTATAGTGCCTAATATTGAGTATGAAATAGTGGTCCATAAATAGGATAAGCTGCGCAAGAAGGTTGCATAAGGCGTGAACTCTGCAGCTCCGATTTGCGCTTTTTTATTAGTCTCAAAAAAGTGTGAAATATGATTTCAAAAAGCTTTTCAGTTTTGAAAATCAGGTTTAATAGCAGCGATTATTATTACAACCAAAATAAAGATTAATGCACCACCCAAGATTTTGAACCAAGGGAACTTTTTAGTTACCTTTTGGCCATTGATGTCAACGAATTTAGGATTAAAATAATTTGTTACTGATTCACTAAATAATTTTAGTTTGCTTTTATATTCAATAGAACCGCTAGATTTGCTTTGTTGTTTATCCATTTCTAGATTTCCAATTTTTTAATTTTTTCTTTAATTTCATTTTGAATAATTAGTCTTTTTCTACGGTTTTCATTGAATTGTTCTTCATCAAATTGTTCCAATTTTTTTCCATATATTTCTTTTAATTGTTCTAAATTAACTTTATCTCAACTATCATTAAAAATAATTTTGCCTTTTTTTACGCCTATTATTCGATCTGCATATTGTAGGGCTAGATCAACATGATGGAGATTTGCAATTATGGTAATTTTTTCAGATTTGTTAGCTATTAAAAAACCATCCATAACACTTTTAGCCATAATCGGATCAAGTGCCCCTACAGGTTCATCTGCAAGAATAATTTTTGGTTTTTGGGCTAGAGTACGTGCTAAGGCCACACGCTGCATCTGACCGCCTGATAAATCTTTTGCTAAATCATAAGCATTTTCTAGAATATTAACTTTTGCTAAACATTGATATGCTAGTTCAATATCGCTTTTACTATAAATTCCAAAAAACGCTCTAAATAAATTCATTTGTGGTAATCTTGCCGAGAGAACATTTTGTAGTACAGTGATGTTTTCCACTAGATTATAATTTTGAAAGATAATTCCAATTTTTGTTCTAAATTGTCTTAATTTTTTTCCTTTTAATTCATTAACATTGTAAGGCCCAACCGTTAATTTTCCTGAGGTAATGGTATTTATTTTGTTTACTGTTTTAATTAGTGTGGTTTTTCCGGCTCCCGATAGACCAATAATTGCAACAAACTCGCCTTGATTAATTGAAAGATTTACATCAATTAAGCCCTTAGTTCCATTAGGATATGTTTTTGATACATTATCTCAGTTTATATTTCAATTATTATTAGTATTTTGTTGTATGTTGCTAATACTTTTTATTTTTAGATTTTTATTCATAATTAAGTTTTATATTAAATTAAGTTTTTGTATTATTCTAAGAAAGATTTAAAGCCTTCAAAATGTTTTTTAAATCATTGTTCAGGGTATATATATGAGGCAGCTGATGTTGTTGAAGTATAACCATAAATTACATAATCCCTTACTTCCGATCATTTTAGTTTTCAATTAGAACCTTGTTCTTTTAGGGCTTTAATAACAATTTTGTAAATTTCAGAATCTTTGCGAACATAAATATATGAACGATAGAAGCCAACGGTTGGAAGTTCTTCTCCTGTTGCCAACGAATCAATATGTGTTTTTAATTCATCGTTGTATCCGTTTGCAGTTGAATTTGGATTTTTAGATGGTTCCTTGTTGATATAAAGATTATTTTTATTGAATATTTTGTAGTTATTAAATGCTTCAACTAGTAGTTTTTCATCATTAAATTTAGGTGTTGATGGATTCTGCTTGCTTATATATGGGTCAATAATTTGGACATTTCTACCAGCTTGAATAATAAAGCTAGAATCTCCGGATAGCTTAGCTCATGTATCGACGGGTAGAAAGGCGACATCGATCGATTTAGCTTTCAAAGCTGTTGCAGCACTATTGTAATCACTTGAAACACTAATTTCAATATTTTTGATTCCTTTTTCCTTTATTCATAATTGTAGTTTCTCTGTTGCTTTTTGTACTAATGCGGCATCAGAAGAAGGAATGAATTGAATTTTAAGGTTTTTCTTTTCATCAACAGTTGTGAATTTACTTGTTTTTTCATCAAAGGAAATATATTCACTATCGCCCTTAGGAATAACTTCATAGGCTTTTTTTGAATCTCCATTTATGTTGTAAACGATATTTGCATCAAATCCAACTGGAGCATAGCCATCATGGTTGTATATTTTGAATATACTTTGGATCTTGTTATTTTTATCTAAGTAAGTTAAATTGCTTTCTTTGTTAGAATCTTTATTATCTTTTACTTGTTTGTTTGATTCTTTTATTGCAGCAATTAAAAGTTGTTGAAGAGCCTTAATATCGCCAAGCTTTAAGTCAGATCTCGCCTGAACACCATCATTTGAAATGTGAGATGTAGCTCCAATAACTTCTAGATCATTAGCATGGTCTTTAGCATAAAAACGAGCGTCTGATCATGCCCCGGCAACAGTGATTGATTTGTTAGCTAGTTTTTGCATAGCATCAGCATAGCCCTGGGTTTTTATTGCTTCGACATTGGAATCTGTTGTACATTGTGAAGAAATTAGACCTATAGCCATCGGAAGTATAGAAGCACTAGTTATAACTGAAGGTAGTAAGAACTTTCTGATTGATTTTTTCATTTGTTTTCCTTTTTGTGTGGATTTTCTTTAATATAAAGTATTTAAATTTACAAACGAAATTATATTAAAAACTCAAGGAGCAATAAAAAAACACTTATTAGAAGAGTTTTTTTAAAAAAATTAACAAGTATGAAAAAAAATAAATTTTTTGTGGTGAAAAATTATATTATAAAATTAGTTTTTTTATGAAATTACAATTTTTTCATTTTGCTGCAATTTAACGTAAATGTTAAAAAAAGTTATTTTATAAATTTTATGTAATCTCATTTGGTTCGAAAATTTAAGATAAAAGTTTAGTGTATTAAAATTGCAATATTAGCAATAATAAAATCTTCAAATTTTCGCTAAATTTTAATGATAAAAATAAATATTTATATTTGTAATTTATAATAAATATGTTTTTTAGAATGGAGAATTCATGGAAGATAATAAAAAAATTGAGGTTTCATTAGGCCTAGATTTAGGGATTGGTTCAGTAGGCTGGTCACTTGTTAATAATGAAACTAACGAAGTTATTGCGCTAGGTTCTAGATTGTTTGATGAACCTAATTTAGCTGAAGATAGAAGAGCACACAGATCTCTTAGAAGAAGCATAAGAAGAAAAGCTTTAAAGAAAAATGCTTATGCAAAATTAGTTATTAAATATAGCAAAATGTTTAATTTAGATTTAAAATCCGTCGAAGATGTTTTAAATATTTATTTAAAATTTTCACAAAAACACCCACATATTATAGATTTAAAATATAAAGCATTATCAAAAGAAATTTTATCAGAAGAATTAATCTGAATATTACACGATTATTTAAAAAATCGTGGTGTATTTTATGAAATAGAAGAAGAAACCAAAGATAAGAAAGGCGGCGATAAGAATAACAGTTCATTTTCCGAATTTAAAGACGATTCAAAATATCCAAGCGAAATTGAAAAAAAATACTTTGATAGATTCGGATTTGTCAAAAACATTGAAGCAAATACAGGCAATTTATTTACTAATAAAAGATGAGTTGCCGAACTTGAAAAACTTTTCGAAGTTCAGTCTAAAAAATATGATCAAAAATTATTTAAAGAATTTAGTGATAATTATCTAAATTTATTTAAATATATACGTTCATTTGAACAAGGGCCTGGCAATATAAAAAGTCCGAGTGAATACGGAATTTTTCAAAGAGATGAAAATGGTGAAGTTATTCAAAAATATACTGTAATATGAGAAAAAACCACTGGAAAATGTAGCGTGTTTAAAAAAGACAATAGAGCGCCTATTAATACGCCAAGTGCAGAAATGTTTAATTTATTACACAATTTAAACAATACAACTTTTTATATTGACGAAAATTCACAAAATAAAATAAATCTAGACAATCAAGTTAAAAAAGATCTAATTTTAAATTGATTTAATTCATTTAAAAACGATAAAAAAGTTAAAAACATAGATAAAAAATCAATTATTAAAGAAATGAAAAAAATTAATAATGATTTAACTACAAATAGTTTTACCAATGAAGATATCAATTATCAAAATCTAAATATAACAAATGAAATTTTAAATATATTTGTAAAAAATAATTGTATTGCTTCAATGTTTGACAGTGAAAATTTATTCAATGTAATAAGAGACTTAGATAAGCTATATCAACCAATATTTTATAATAGAAGTATTGATGACCGTATCAACAAGTTAAACGATAAAGAATGTATTAAAGTATTCAATAAATATTTATTAAATGACAGTGATATTCAGAACACGATAAAAGATATTGCTCAAAGTTCTAAATTAAAAGGAAATAAAACACATTCACTTTCATACCGTGTTTTTGAACATACGTTGCAGGCATTGTTTGATGAAATTACCAATCTAGAGTCATTAAAATGAAATAAAGAAAGTGATTTATATAAAGCAGTTAGTGAATATAATAAAGAAAATGAAATTAAACTAATTTCAAAAGAACAAACTGGCAAATATTTACAAGCCAATTTTTTAGACGATTTAATTGTTTCTCCAGCAGTTAAAAGTTCAATTAGAGAAAGCGTTAAGGTATTTAACCAAATTATCAAAGAATTTGGAAAAAAATATTTAATCACAAAAGTTGGCCTAGAAATGCCAAGGGATAAAAACGGTGAAGAAGAAGCTAAAAAAATCAGTGCTCAAAATAAACACAATAAAAAAGTTAATGATCTAATTGAAGTGGCAGTAAAAGAAAGAACTATGGATAATTCATTCAGTATTTCAAATTGCTCAGATCATACAAAATTAAAGTTATTGCTATGATTACAACAGGACGGAATTGATTTATATTCTCTTCAAGATATTGATTTAAGAAAAGTTTATAAAGATCCAGGATATACAGATATTGATCATATTCTTCCTCAAAGCAAAAGTTTTGACGATTCAATCAGAAACAAGGTTTTGGTACTAAAAGAGTCAAATAGGCAAAAGAAAAATAAGGTTCCTAAAGACTTTTTATCAACCGAAAAATTTGAAGAGCTAAAAAAATGGTTATATGTACATTGAAGATCAAAAGCCGATAAATATACTTCTAAAAAAGATAAAATCAAAGATTTACCTTGATTTAAAACATACGATGAATTAATTGCAAAGTGCAACAATTTATTGCATGACACACTTTCTCAAAGCGATGAAATAGAATTTGCTTCTAGAAATTTAAACGACACGCGTTATGCATGTAAAGAATTTTTAAGTATTTTAGCAAACTATGCTAAAAATCATGACAATCAATTCACAATAAAACCTATTAGAGGTAAATTTACAAGCATAATTAGAAAATTAGCGAAGTTGGATAAAAAGAACCGTGATGAATTTGATCACCATGCTATCGATGCTTCAATATTGGCAATTGCAGCAAACAATATGAAAATGAACCATAATAAATGAGCAATTTTGGAAAACTACTACATTGACAAAGACAACAACATTATTGATAAAGAAACTGGTGAATTTATTTGTAAGCGTTCTGATTTAACTGTCAATACCCAGGATATAACAGATAAAGTAAAAAAATCGATAGGTGAAAATAGACAACAAGAAATTAAATCTAAAGTAAGATTTACAAGAAAATTAACGAAAGATCATAATATCGAACTATTTAATGCAACTTTATACTCTTCTATCAAAGATCCAGATGATGAAAATATAATTTATAAAGTTGAACGTAAAAGTGTCTATGATATGAAAGATTACTTCGAAAAAGAAGATAAACACGATAATGTATTAATGTTCAGAAGTCACCCTCAAGAGTTTAATAAACTTAAGAATATATATCTAGAATATAAAGGTGAAAAAAGTCCTTTTGAAGTTTATATGAATGATTTACAAAAAGAATATAGTGAATTAATTTCAGAAGAGTATAAAGATTTCTGTAAAAATAATCAAATTTTATTACTCGTTGAAAACAATAAAGTCAAAATGGTTAAAAAATTGAAAATAGTTAGTGATAAAAAAGATATTAACAATGTAGCTTTAAATAAAAATGATAGCAAGTCATTTAAAGAATCATTTAATTGGGTTGCGCTATTGATTTATAAAACAAGAAAAGATAAATATGCTTATATCCCGGTAAATGCAAAAATCTATACATTTGATAACAATAAAAAATCTGATTTTTCTTTAGAAGAAATTTACAATCAAAAAGAATTAAATAGAATTAAAAAAACATTAGACATTCCAGAGGAAAAAAAAATAATTGATGTCTGATATAAAAATACGTTGTTTAAGAACGCAATCGATAATCAAGTCTATTATTTATGCGGCGCAGTTTATAGTTCTCAAACTATTGAGGTTAAATACATTTCAAAAAGAAATGTAATAAAAAATGGAGAAAAATTAGAAGAAAAAAGGCTAAGAATTAAAATTTCTTCTTTTTTCTCGAATTCAATAAAAACAAAAAATAGAATAATTTAAATTTAAAGGTACTGTAGATAATTTTGTGTAAAAATCTCCAAACGCAAATATTTTAAGTTTGAATATTTGCGTTTGGAGATTTTTTTAATATGCCAAAAAAGATATTAAAATGCTAAGTGCAAAAGAATTATATGATAAATATAAATTAGCAACTCAGGAAGAGGTTTGCGAAATTATTAAGCAAAATACTAAGGATCTTATTCAAACAATGCTAGAAGAAGAGATGAAAAAACACCTTGGTTACGATAGATATGAGCATGGAAAAGCGATAAAAGATAACTATCGAAATGGTAGTTATTCTAAAAATCTAAGATTAAATTTAGGTGAAATTTAACTTCAAGTTCCGAGGGATAGAAACTCTGAATTTGAACCAACAATAGTTCCAAAATACCAGTATGATATTTCCAAGATTGAAAGCCAAATTATGGTCTTTATTCAAAAGGAATTTCAACGAGAGATATCTTTCAAACTCTTAAGGAAATGTACGGAGTTGAAGTTGATGCTACTTTCGTTAGCAGAGTAACTAATAAGATAATTCCACACATAACAGAGCGAAGAAATAGACCTTTAGAAAAAAACTTATGCCATGGTTTTTATTTATGGAATAAGGTTAAAGTTAAAGAAGAAAATAAACTTGTTAAAAAGTCAGTTTACATAGTTATGAGATACTCTTTG
>NZ_JBSQAX010000003.1:0-79274 GCF_053851575.1 Mycoplasma sp. 2261
AGATTTTAAACCATAAGTTTATTTACGGGTGGATCTTATATGATAATTATATATAGTACGCAAAAAAATGACTTTTGATATGTACCCTCTTTACTGGACAAATAAAAACCAGTAAGGAGGGTTATTTTTATGCGCTATGATTATGAATTTAAAAGAAAGTGTGTTGAAATGTATCGACAAGGTATATCCCCAGACACACCTGATGGTGTTTCAAAAAAATTATTTAGAGACACAGTTCGAAAATGGGTCAGAATCGAAGATGCACGTGGACCTGAAGCATTAAAGCACAAATTACAAAATAAGGCTTGGTCTTCAGAATAAAAGCATGAGTTAGTATCTCGAGTGCTTGCAGGAAATTCGATTAGTTCTGTTGCGATTTAATGCAGGAATAAGTGAAGGAATTCTATATCAATGGGTTCGCAAATATGAAATTTATGGATATAATGGTCTTATCGATAAAAAGAAAGGGCATAAACCAAGGAATCCAGATATGAAAAAGATTAATTATAACAATCGCATAAAACTTGAAGAATCCGAATACGAAGAATTAATTCGTTTAAGAGCAGAAAATGAATATATCAAGGCAGAAAACGAAGTAATAAAAAAAGAGATCGCCTTGAGAGAAGAAATGAAAGCTGCACTACTCAAGGCGAAAAATCAGCACTCATCAAAGAACTCTGTGAAAAAGAATATCAATTAAAACATCTTCTTAAAGCTACCCGAATGGCAAAATCAACTTATTACTTTGAGATAAATAAGGTAGATGTTGTAGAATTAAGAAACGAAGAATTATTAAATGAAATCAAAGATATCTTTAATGAACATAAAGGAAGATATGGGGTAAGGCGTATTCACCAGGAACTTTTAAAAAGAGGTTATCAGGTTAATCATAAAAGAGTTCAACGTCTTATGCATAAAGCATCTCTATTAGGAAAGCGACCAAAAGAGAAGTATCATTCTTACATGGGAGAAGTTGGAAAGATTGTTGATAATGCAATAGACAGAGACTTTCGTACAACTGCGCCTTTGCAGAAATGGACTACAGATGTATCACAATTTAACTTCTCATGGGGTAAATGTTACTTGTCCCCTATATTAGATATGCATACAAATGAAGTTGTGTCATATAACTTAGCATTACATCCAAACTTAGAACAGGTGAAGAGAATGTTGGACAACGCATTTGATAAGTTCTCAAATGTAGAAGGCTTAATATTTCACTCTGATCAAGGGTGACAGTATCAACATGCTTATTATAGAAACAGATTAAAAGAAAAAGGGATTATTCAATCAATGTCTAGAAAGGGAAACTGTTATGACAATTGTATTATGGAGACTTTCTTTGGCAGAATGAAAAATGAGATATATTATGGTTTTGAAAAAGACTTTGAATCTTTCCAATCTTTTTCAAAAGCTGTAGATGAATATATGGATTATTATAACAATAAAAGAATTCAGGCAAAAACAAAATGGATGCCTCCTGTAAAATACAGGAAAACATCCATTTGTGTTGCCTAGTTAATAAATATGTGTCCAGGATTCTGGGTACATATCATTTTTTTTGATAATTTAAGCTTATTTTTTAGCTTGTTTTCTTTCTTTCGGAGTTAATATCATTTCGAAATTCACAATAGAGTTATTTTTACTTCTTCTTTTTTCAATTAACAATAATATAACTTTATGAACAAAATAAATAGGAATAATAATTAATGGAAGGCCAAGCCCATAAGCAAGCAATGTCGGTGATGATGAAATATCCTCATATCCCTTAAATGCTATTGTTATTTTTTGAACAAGGGCAACAAGCAATAAAAATGACAATGAGAAGATAACAGATGTATAAACTTTTCAATAATATAATGGATTTGAAAGAATTATTGGTTTTTTAGACATTAAATTAACGGAGTTAAAAGCTGACGTAATACCAAGAATTAGAAAGGCAATAGTTGAAGCGGTACTAATTATTTGATCAGGCCCAAGACCCTGATTATAAGCTCATAAAGCACCCAAATAATAGCCAATCATTGATATAATACCTATTAAGATGCCCTGCCATAAAATATTTATACCCATTTTATTAGCAAATATTGACTCATATTTTGAAAGAGGACGTCGATTCATATAATCCTCTTTTGTATCTTGTAGTCCTAAAGCGATGGCCGGAAAACCATGGGTAAATAAGTTAATTCATAAAAGTTGTGTCGCTGATAAAATATATATTTCTTTATTTTTCAAAACATCTCAATTATGAAATACAGCCTTAAATATCAACAATCCAAGAAAAACTAATATAATTTCAGCAACAGAAGTAATTAGCAAATTCTGAATTACATTTTTTATTTTTTGATATATTGAACGACCATTTTTTACGGCTGAAACAATTGTCGTAAAATTATCATCGGCTAGTATCATATTGGCTGCTTGCTTTGAGGCTTCTGTACCAGTAATACCCATCGCACAGCCAATATCAGATGCCTTTAAGGCAGGAGCATCATTGACTCCATCGCCGGTCATTGCTACAACTTGATTTCTTTTTTGTCAAGCATTTACAATTCTAAGTTTATCTTCTGGCTTAACGCGAGCATAAACTGAGTATTTCTCAATATTTTGGCTTAATTCTTGATCGCTAATTTTATCTAACTCTATGCCAGTTATCGCTAGATCACCTTCATTAAAAATATTTAATTTTTTAGCAATTGAAATAGCTGTATTTATATTATCACCAGTAATCATTACTGGTTTAATACCAGCTTGACGACAAATTGAAATTGCGTCTCTTGCCTCTTCTCTAGGAGGATCAATCATAGCAACTAAACCTTCAAAATGTAAATTATTCTCTAGAAAATCAAGTTGATCACTATTCTTCTTAGCTAGCAATTCCTCTAAAGTTGATTTAGTTATTTCTTTAGATGCAACCGCCAATACTCGGTATGACTCATTTGACCATTGATTATTAATATGAAAAATGCTATTTTTTTCATAAATAGTTGTTAATGTTCTATTAATTAAAACATCAGGTGCACCTTTAACGATAACTATATATTTATCGCCAATCTTATTGATAGTAGTCATCAATTTACGATCAGAATCAAATGGTCAAACATGAATACGCTTGTATTGTGATTCAAGTTTAGCCTTGGTCATAAATTTTGAATGCTTATATAATTCATATAAAAACGATGACTCTGTAGGATCGCCAACAACCTTAAATTCTCCATTATCTAGTGATAAATTTGCCTCTGAACAAAGTGAACCGTACTCAATAATTTTTAGATATTTTTCATTCATCGATGTATCACTGAGTTTTTTATTATCTGAACTAAAAATGTCAACAATTGTCATTTTATTTTGAGTTAAAGTACCTGTTTTATCAGAACAAATAACTGCACAGCTGCCAAGAGATTCAACTGCCATCAAATCCTTGACAATTGCTTGTTTCTTAGCCATTCTTTGAACTCCTATTGCCAAAATAATTGAAGTAAATGCAATTAAACCTTCAGGAATGGCGGCGACGGCTAGTGAAACTCCATTAACAATAACTGTACTTCAAAAGGTCATTTCCTTATACAAAGAAGGGCTTGAGACAGCAAACAAAATTTGTGCTAGCATGCTACATAAAAATAATCCAAGTCCTACATATCCAAATATTTTTCCTAATTTGTTAATTTTAATTTGTAGTGGACTCATAGCCTCTTTTTGATTGCTTACAAGTGATGAAATTTTACCAAGCTCGGTTTGTTGTCCAATAGCACTAACGACATAATAACCAGTTCCGCTAGCAATAATTGAAGATGAATATAACATAAATTTACGATCAGCTAAAGGTAAATCTAAATTCCTCTTGAAATTATAATCTTTTATTGCCGGTTCACTTTCACCCGTCAGTGAGGATTCAATTGACGATAAATTCGAAGAAAATAATAAATAACCATCAGCAGGCACCACATCGCCAGCTTCTAGCAATATAACATCTCCAATCGTAACATCTTTTGAATCTATTGAAATTAATATACCATCACGGATAACTTTGGCCTGCAAGGGATTTAATTTACTTAATGCATCAACAGCCTTTGCACTTTTTATTTCCTGAATTGCACCAACAAGAGAATTTGTTAAGACTACAAATAATATAATTGATGGCTCAATAAATTCAACAACTAATTCTGTATTAAAGTTTCATTGCCTATTAGATGCGCTAATAATTGCAAAAATGTATGATAACAATGCGGCAAACAACAAAATAATTACAAGGATATCTTTAAATTGAGTTAAATATGTAAAAAAAGGATTTATTTTCTTTGTTTTTTTTAATTCATTTAAACCAAATGTTTCCTGGCGATGAGCAGCTTCAGCTGAAGTTAACCCTTCTTTTATCCTAGTATCTAACATATCATCATTAATTTCTGGGTATTTTTCGATCTTTTCTTTTTTCATAAGTTACCTTTTTATTTTACAAAACAGTGAAAATAATTTTATTGATATATTTTTAAAATTTTACATTATTTTTATAGTTTTTAAGGGGAGTAAAAAAAATAATGAATCCGTTTTAATAAAATACAAAAATATAAAAACCAGCACTTTAAAATAAGTGCTAGTTTTTATTTTTTTGGAATTAACGAGCTGTTTCAAATGTATTAATAACTAAATTATTTAATTCATTTGCTTCTTTAGCTAATTCTAATCTGCATGGGCAGTAATATTCTGCTTCACATTCACAGTATTGACCAGCAAGAATTTTTGATAATTTTTCTCTTCTTCATAGAGCTAATTGTTTTTCAATAGGTGTTGAAGCAAAGAAAATTACCATATATAGAACAAATAACGCTGATGTTGCACCATATCCAACTAAGTCAGAAACAAAGTTTGCCTTATCAGATCCTTGAGCTGTGAAGTATTTAGCAAGTGTCAATCCAAGTGAAACAAATGGATCTAACATGTAGAATACTAATGTTGTTATAACCATAACAACAGCAATAATACCTGCTCATACTGTGTGTTTGTTCTTTTGAACAGCAATAAAGTTTTTCTTTCTGTTTTCAAGAGCACCAACAACTGCTAATGCAATAAACATAAATGCAAATACAGCCATTCAGTTAGCCATTAAGTCTGAGAATGACAATAATGTACCAATGTCGTATCCGTATCCTGTTCCATAACCAGTGATGTCGATATATGCATACGATCCAATTGCTGTAAATACAACCATAAATGGTAGAGATAATAATAAACAGAATAGAGTTCCAACGATTGGCATTTTACTGTTTTTCATATATCTGTATACTGAAGCAGGAACATAAATTTCCCCTTCTTTAATTAAGTCTTCTACGAAACGAGTTGCTCATAATGAGAATCCATTTAGAATACCTATAACACCAATAGCGATAAATACATTAATTAGACCAAATGCTCAACCATGACCTTTTCTTGCTAATAAATCACCAAAGTCATAGAAACCACCTGACTTAGCACCAAGTGACATAGCTGCAGCAATAACAATGTAAATACCAGTCATTGATAATAGACCAATAACTAAAGCTGCAGGAGTTTTTTCAGGATTCTTCATTTCTGATTGAATACCAGCAGAAACATAGAAACCATCAAATGCAAAGAAGATACCTGCAATTGATCCAAATATACCTAAAACTGGAGTTAATTTTAAGAAGTTTGTAGAATCTTTGTTAAATAATGTTTCCTTAGTAATAGGGGTTCAGATATCTGCATTTCCTTCTTTTACACGTAATCCTAGGAAGATAAATCCAACAATTACGATAGCTACTAATGGGATAAACTTAACTGATGTTATTATTAAGTTTTGAATGTTTCCAGCACGACCACTTAAACCAGCTGAAAATAACATTCATATTGTTAATACTAGTCCAATAACGAAGTAAATTCATGGAGCAGCATGTGATCCACCAAAGTTTGGAGTTAATCCAAATCCAGAAGCTGCGTCTTGGAATTGAAGTATTACATAATAAGGCATAAAGAAGTATGTAAATGGTAGATATAAGTAAGTCATAAAGAACTTATTAGCCTTATATATGGCTAGCGTGTTAAACGCCTTAGATCAACCAATCATACCTAAGTTGTCATTACGACCTGACGCTACTTCAACTAGAGCAAGAGCTAAAGTAACAACAGCAAAACCGGCAATTAATCATGTCGCTAATGATAGAGCGATATTTCCGGCAGAGTATTCTAGAACTGCTTTAGATCTTAAGAAGATACCAACACCAATCGAACCACCAAGTACGACCATGATTGCTGCAAAGAAACTTATTTTTTTCTTTGTGTCAGAAGTAACAACCATTTGTTCTTCGGCCATCATATATTTCCTTTCATATAAATTAAAAAATAAATAAAATTCGAACTTTAGATACACCAACATTTATATGTCTCTATGTCCCACAAAAGATGTATCCAAATTAATATTATATTGTTTTTTAAAAAATGTTAAAATAATTCACGATAGCAAGGTCTTTTTAATAGAAGTGCTTAATACATTGATTCTATAAAATTAATATTAAGAGGGTATAATGAATAAAATAATTTTTGTAATTGATATGCTAAACGGTTTTTGTAACAAAGGAAAAATGGCAAGCATTCATATCAATAATCTAATCCCAAAGATTGAAAAGTATTTATTTAAAAATAAAAATGAAAAAATGTTATTTGTTTGCGACTCACACAAGGAAAATGACGTAGAAATGCAATCATACCCTTTACATTGTTTAGAAGAAACATGAGAAGCTGAAATAGTAGACGAACTAAAACCATATGTAACCGATGTTATTAAAAAAAACTCAACCAACGCTTTTTTTGCCTTTGTTAAATCAGGTTTAATTGACTTAATTTATAAATATGATGTATTTGAAATCCTAGGATGTTGCACTGATATTTGCATATTGCAATTTGCCCTTACCTTGAAAACATATCTTAATTTTAAGGGTTTAGGTAAGGAAATTATCATTTATAAAGAACTTGTTGATACATTTGAAAATGAAAATCATAGTAGAAAAGCATATCATGATTTTGCACTTGAATTAATGAAAAACAGTGGTATAAAAATTAAATAAAGTAGGCCTTTGAGATGCCTACTTTTTTGGATATTTTATTTTTAAAATAATATGGCGGGCAATAAGGGATTTGAACCCTTGCGAGCTATTAACTCCTAACAATTTTCGAGACTGTCCCCTTCGGCCGCTTGGGTAATTGCCCTTTTTTTAACAATATAAATTATAAACAAAAAACTATTTAAGCATTTTATTTTAATTTTATCTTTATATACTTCTTACCAAACATATTACTTTCGCAACTTGTTTACCTAAAAAAATTCTAATATTATTATCAAAAGTGCTCGAATTCTTAGCTGCGCAAATAATTTAAATTAGATTAGTATTGATACTAACCGCCAAATATTTTTTTTATAGCAATGAAGAATTATATTAATTATGCTAATTTACGAAATTGTTTTTGGTTTCTTATGTTGGTTCTCTTCAGTCACATTTCTTAATCAATTAACCTTAGCTGCTACAATTTCAAATATCCCTCATCTAACGAAATCAATTGAAAAATATAGAAAATATGACAATTCGAGACTCAAAGAGCTTGTATGATTATTTCGTAGCGGTATAATGATTACAAATGTTAGGATTATTAATCACATAAATGATAATCAATGCGCAGATAACATAGTTAATGAACCAACAATATTCCTTCCGCCAGCCCCTGGCAATGCAGCGGCTGTATAGAACCAACACCAAATAGGATTAATAAATAAAAATGTTAATGATGTAAGCAAAAATATTCTAGTAAATGTTGATGCGACCTGTGCTTTCATTAGACTTATTCATTCCAAAACAACGGGCAATCTAAGAAATTCAATAATCTCCCTATTGCCGAAATCTGATTGTCCATTTCTAACATCTTTAAGCATTTGAGTTACCTTATTAATTATTTGCGGATCAATTACTCCAGATTTTAGTTGAACATCAAACACTGATTGTATTAACTTTGGGTCACTTGATCTTAAATAAAACTCAATATTATGAGAAATAGATTCCTGCGTCCCTTTTGATGTAGCAGGTGAATAGGCAATACCAAAAATAACGCCTAACATAATCAATGACATGCAAAAACCTGAGATAGTATGAAAACCCCTTAGAGCATAACCGTGTTTTTTTGCTTCCTCAAAATTATTTCTACCTAGGTTACCAGCGACAAAATATGAAACATTAGATGAACAGGCAGAGGTAATGGCCGATGTTATCGATGAGAGACTCTCAACTAAACCTAAAATTGTAACTGCGTTAATTCCCATTCACTTTTCCCCGATTCCGGAACCGTTTGCCAAATCATCCGGAAAGGCTCTGGCTCAAATGATCATTCTAATAGGTAGAATAACCATTGCAACAATTGTTATTAACATAGCAGGTATGCGTTTTAATATTTGCTTTGCAATCGGCCTAGTTATATAGTGAATTTTGAAAATGTTAATAAATATTGGTCTATCCTTATAGTAAGTTAATAAGGAATCTGACAACAAACATACCAATCCACTAACAATAGAACCAAAAGCCGCATAATAAGCATGACCCTTAAATGCATACAATAAAATAGAATTTATTGTAGCATTTGTAGCAAGAGTTAGACATGCTGAAATAAAAGCTAGATTTGAATGGCCAGTTTCATTGAGTTGCATATTCGTGTTAAAGTTAAAGGATGTCAAAACTCACGAAATTGCAATAAGCATTAAATACATTCTTGCCTCATTTAGAGCTGCACCCTTAATCTTGGCACCGCCAATAAGATGTATCAATGCAGTCGGCTGACTTCAAGAAGCTACAGCAAGCAAAATACTTATAAATAAATACATCCATATTCTAAGGTTCATAATTTGTTTAACCTTATCAAAGTCTTTTCTACCATAATATTGGCCAACAAACATACCTGCAATACCTTGTATAGTAAAAAATATTGTATATATAATTCCAGTGTAAGTATTGGCATAAGTTAAGGCATCAATTCCAGAAGGAATGTGACTTACCATAAAGTTATCTAAAAAACCATTTAAGCAAAACAAAATTTCACCAATAATTATTGGCCATGTTTTTGAAAAATAGAGCTTTAAATCATGCTTAGATTGAGGCAGCAATCTTCTCAAATAATGCTTTTTTTCTTTCTTTAAAACATTAGATGACATAATTACTCCTTTCTAAAATATTTAAAAATTTAAATTAAAGAATTCAAATCTTCTCCTTAATTTCTTTTAGTGTCAAATTATCATCAAAATCAATATTTTTTATTAACTTTAAAAAATCTTTTTTATATAAATATCTTTTTATTAACAAATCTGTTCTTTCTGGGTCAGAAGCTAAAAATATCATTTTATTAACATCATCACCTGAATAATGTCTAAGTTCCTTAATAACTAAATTTTTATTAAGATTGAGCATATATTTCTTTCTTTTATCATTGGCTCTTAAATGTGAAACTGAATTAACATACAACCAAAAGCCTACAAAAGCAGCAATTGCACCGTTTCGACCTGCGGTTCGTTTTTTTAATGATATAACGTCAGACTGATTAATGGCCTTCTTTATATTAGGGAAATATTCCTTACTAAATTTTGGCCCTGTGAGTTTAGATAAAGATAAAACAGGACATGAGGGATCTAATAATGAATTAACCAAATTTTTTGGAAACAATTTTATTAATATTTGCTTTTCTAATGTTGGGTTATGTCCTATAAATGTAATTTCATTAATATCAATTTTTGAATTAATATCGTATATATGTTTTATTATATTTTGCTTCAATGTTGATCAAATGCCTTTTATTGATTTAATTTTTAAAAAATCAATAATAAATGTTCTTGTTTCGAATTTTCCATTTTGATTTAAAGCACCCACTGTATAAGCAAAGGGAGTATTAACTGGAATTGCTAATAATCTTGCAAAAGGATTTGATATCGCTTCAAAATCAATATATACATATTTACTATTCATAATTAGAATTATAGCACTTTTATCAGAATCAAAGGTTCTAAGAAACATTTGACAATATTTTTGATTTAAAATTAAGTATATTTTTTAAAAATGTTTTTATAGAAAATACAATTACTTCTAAATTTTAATTTTTGTAACTACTTATTTTATAAGTAAATTTGTAATATAATATTATGGCTATGGAATTAAAAAAATATATTAGAACAGTTGAAAACTTTCCTGAACCAGGTGTTAAATTTAAGGATATATCTCTTCTTTTGGCTAACGGTAATGCCCTAAATTACACAATTAATACTATGTCAGAATTAGCTAAAGATGCAGACATTATCGTCGGACCAGACGCTAGAGGATTCCTTTTTGGCACTCCTGTAGCCGCTAAATTATCTAAACCTTTTATTATGGTAAGAAAAAAGGGAAAACTGCCTGGCGAAGTTATTAGTTGTGCTTATGGTTTAGAGTATGGGCGCTCAATCCTTGAAATTCAAAAGGGATTAGTAAAACCGGGACAAAAAGCAGTTATTATTGACGATGTTCTAGCTACCGGAGGAACCTTAGAAGCAATAACAAAATTGTTAAAAGATCAAGGAGTTGAAATCCTAAAAATTATTGTGCTAATGGAACTTGACGGTTTTAATGCAAGAAAAAGATTAAACTGTGAAATTGATAGCTTAATTTTTATAGATAAAGATAATAATAAGTAAGTTCTGCTAGAACTTATTTTTTGTATAATTTAATTTTATCGAGGAGGTATTAATGAAAAAATATAGTAAATATGAAGAAATTGAGTCAGAATATCGCTTTGACCTGGAAGATATTTTAGGCAATAAAACATATCAGCAACTTTTTGATGAATATTTTGCCTTGTTTGAGAAACAAATAGAAATAAAAGATTCAAAATATGATAATTTTGATAATTTTGTTGCTTCAATAAAACTAAATGAGGAATTCATTTTGTTGAGTAACAAAATTGAAAACTATCTATCGAATAAATTAAATATAAACATTATTGGTCCTAAAATCAATGAGATGATAGCAACTTTTGAAGCAACAAATGCCAAATACGCAAAAAGATTGGGCTCAGAAATTAATCGTATTGATCGACATAAACAAAAAATTAAGGAATGGCTAAATAAACCAGAATTAAAGGAAGTAAAAAAAGATCTTGAGGCAATATTGCTTGAACTAGATCATAAATTGGATGATAAGATTGAAACATATTTAAACGATACAATCTCTGGTCATCCAGATGTAACTGAATTGTTTGGTGTTTTAACCGATAGTGAAATTACATTTGGCTATGCACACGATAGACATGGCAAAAAACATGAAATTACAAGAGCAAGCATGCAATCATTTAGAAAACACGCTGATGAACGAGTAAGAAAAGAAAGCTATTTTAATTATTTGAATGGTTATTTAAAACATAAACAAATTTTAGCCAAAATGTTATATCAATATATCAAGGAGTTATCGGTTAATGCCCTACATCGAAAATATCCTTCAACGCTTGATTCAATTTTAATGAATGACCATGTTGACAAAAAATTGCTTGAAATTATTTATGAAAGCGTAATTTCAAATATAGATATATTTAAAAAATATCATAATGCGCATGCTAAATTCTTTGAAGCTAAATTCAATAAAAAAATGGAATTATGAGATACTTCGCTTGATTTGATAAAAATCAAGAATTCATATTCAATTAAGGATGGCCAAAAAATATTAAAAGACATAACCTCGGTAATGCCATATGAATACCCAAAAATAGTTGATAGAGCTATCAAAGAAAGATGAATAGATTATATAAATGTTCCCTCAAAAAGATCGGGAGCATATTCAATTGGTTCAACGCATGGAATTAATAAGCTTTATATTTTAATGAACTGAGATAATACATTCAACTCTGTGAACACCTTATGCCATGAAATGGGACACTCAATGCATTCATATTTTTCAAATAAAAACCAAAGTGTATATCGAAGTCAATACACTATATTCATAGCCGAAATAGCTTCGATATTTAATGAGTTATTACTAAATGATTATTTAATTTCAAAAGCAAAAACAGATGAAGAAAAATTCTTTTTACTTAATGAAAGCATTAATGACTTTGTCGTCACAGTATTAAGACAAACACATTGGTCTAATTTTGAATATGAGTTATATAATCGCATTGATAATAATGAACCTCTTAATTCATATGAAGCTATTGAAAAAATTTATGTTGATGTATCAAAAAAATATCAAATAAGTGAAAATGAAGTAAAAATTGGCAATCCAATAAATATTCATAGCGTTATGGTGCCGCATTTCTTTTCATATTTTTATGTTTATAAATATGCACTCGGTTACATTGTAGCAAACTTCTTCTTTCAAAAATATAAAGTCGAAGGAAAAAGCGCATTAGAAAATTATGTTAACAACTTTCTATCAGCAGGGGATAAAGATTGACCGGTTAATGTCTTAAGGGACGCTGGTGTCGATGTATATTCAAAAGAAATTTATAATATGGCTTTCGAAATTCTTGATGACAAGGTTAATGAGTATATAAAATTAGGAAACAAAATTTTTACAAAAAATAAATAAATAAAAAACTCACAATTAATTTTGTGAGTTTTAGTTTTTAAAATAAATATTTATTTTTATTTTGAATCATCAACATAGACAATTGTGAATCTAAGCGGTTCGCCGCCAAATTCTTCATCGAATAAAGTTTTTATATAAGCCTTATCGGCGCTTGTTTTGTATAATCTCAAGGCTCTTACATATTTTGCAAGATCAAATTTCTTTAAAATAGCTTCATTTTGAAACAAAGCCGGATAAATATGAGAATATGTAAAAATTGAGACTTCTGAATTTCCGTCAGATTTTTTAGTAATCGATAATTCAAGAATAATACCTTGCTTAGTTAATAAATAAACATCATAGGAATCTTTATTATTTTGTGAACTTTCTTCAATAACATATTGAAGCATTTCATTTGTTTTAGGACGATTAAATGACCCTAGATCCAAACTGTTTTTTTGAAGTTCTTTACTTAAAATATCAGTAATACCTTTAAATTGATTAAAAGCTTCATAAAGAGCAAACGTAAATCGATCAAGATTAAACAAAAACCATAATCAATTATCTTTAAAAAGTTTAGCTAATTCAGGGCGATATTTTTCCAAAGCAATGACCTTATTCTTTGAATTAAAATTATCATTTGATTTAAAAAATGCAATAACATTATTGGCATAAAGCAAATAATCTTTAATCTCGGTTAAATAGTTGTCATTTATCCTTTTTTGTTTTTGTATATAGGCATTTTTATCAGCGTTGTTTTTAAAGGCTAAATCAAGAAGTGAATTAACATATTCATATTTCAAAAAAACATCTCATTTTTTCTCTTTTTCATCATTAACAGCTATTGAGGATAATTTAGATTTGTTATTTTGTTGACTCGTATTTTGGCATGATATAACAGCAATTGGTACAAATAATGTAGCAAGGGCTAAACCAGAAAGAATTATTTTTTTTTGCTTCATAATATTATATGTCCTTCAATATTAATAAACCAAGTGCTGGAAAATTATAGTTCTTAACAACAACATTCTCAAAAGCATCAAATCCACGTTTGTTATGATGAATAATCGCATTGTGAACAGCATCTGAAACTAACTTAATTGATATCTTCGAAGATATTGATTTAGGAAAATAAATCATTCTATCAAAAGTCAAAAAACTTTTATCACTTTTATTTTTAGAAATCAAAATTCTTAATAAGAACTTGTTTTTCTTAAGATAAAAAATATCATCTTTGGATTCAGGAGATTCATCTCCTTCCCTTAATTGATCCCAGTTGTTATCAATAAAATTTGCATCATTTGGTTCAAATTTTTCTGCGTGGTTTTTTAAAGCTGCTATAAATTCATCGCTATGCTTAACTTGACCAAAATCCGGAAATTTTCATCAATCCAAAAAAGTTCATGTAAATCTTTTAATGTTTTTTATAACAAATAGTCAATTTTTAGAATAAAAATCCCTTAAATTTTTAATGTTTTCCTCATTATTTTCATCGGTAAACTTTTTGGTTATTTTTTTTGCTTCATCAAAAAGTTTCTTCTCATCTTTTTGAGACTCAAGAAAATTTGTTTTTGCTACTTCATCGCCTTTAAATCTTAGGTCTATTAACTGCTTTATCAATAAGTTGGTTCTCTCTTCATCAGGATTTTCAATATTAGGAATATATTCAAAACCTTTAGGGATATTATTTCTTAATTGAGTGCTTGGCTCATTATTAATACATGAAACTAGCCCATATGATAAAGGTAAGACTGAAATAAATGAAGTAGATAAAATAATCTTATTAATTTTTTTCATCGATAAACCTCATAGTAAATTTAAATATTTTAAGTTCTTCTTTATTTATTTCGTTTAAAACATCAGCTAGATCATCATTATATTGATATATTGCGTGAAATTCAATATATTTTTCATCAATGTATGGCTTAATAAAAGTTTTTTCATCAAATGGCTCATTTTCTAGTTTAGCATCTTCTTTTGCTGATTCTAAATTCGATTTGAAAGTTTTAACACGCTTCTCAAAAATTTTTTCTTCTAGTTGTTTTAGTTGATCTTCAATATTCATTTCATTTTTAAAAATAAGAATATCTGGAACTATCAAAAGTTTAGGGATTCCCTTATCTATAAATTTCCAAATCTTAATTACCTTGTTATTATCAAATAAAAGATAAACAATTTCCTTGTCTGTGAAGACATTATATTTTTTAAGTTCAGGTATATCCTTAAAAGGCATTTTAATCAATTTTTTAGGTGTATTATCTCGCACGCTAATAGAAAGAGAATTAAATTTTTTTCTAACCTCATTAAAGTATTCTTGCTCTTTGGCAAAAGTTTTATATCTATCGCCATAAGGATTAAAAATGTACTTAAATTTAGATAAATTATTCAACGTTCAATATCAATCATTCGATAATGTATTTTTAATAACCTGCATTGAAGTTAACGCCAAAGGACGATAATCTTGGTTTTTATGAACGCTATTTTGAATAAATACAGGATCATAAACAAAAGCATATTTTAATTCGTTAAATTTAGAATCTGATTTATTTTCTTGTTGAAAAATGTAAATATTTTTTTCATTAAGATTATTTTTAGCAAAGAAATCAAGCAATAAACTAATTGATTCATTTCTATAATATTCTTTTCTTTGTTTTTTAGGAAAATCGATAGAAGTATCTTTAATATTATTTATGTTAGCACAGCTAATAGCACAAAGCGGTAATATCGGCAAAACCAAGCTAGCTAGATATAACTTTTTCATAAAATAGTTTTTCTAATGGTTCTTTTTTAATTCCGGTATATAAGATATTGCCATTATGTATTAGGGTTACAGAGTTAACATATTTATCGATTTCAGCCAAAACATGGGAACTAATTAAAATTGTAATTTTTTCATTTTCATTAATATCTTTTAACAATGAAAAAAGTTCAAATCTAGCTGTCGGATCCAAATTAGCCGCTGGTTCATCGAGAATTAATAGTTTGGGTTTATGCAATAGTGCTTGAATTAATAAAATCTTCTTTTTTTGTCCAGAAGAAAATGTATAAGGTCTTTCATACAATAACTGTTCTATATTAAAAAATTTAAGGTAGTTTTTAATTTCATTAATAGCATCAGTTTTTTTGATATTTGATAGTATTGAAAGATTGTAAAGATAATCAAAAACGGTTAATTCTTTCGGAAATTCAGCAACTTCTGGAACATATCCAATAATTGAACGTGCTTCTGCTTTTTTGATATTAATATTATTTATTAAAATATCACCCTCATAATTTGCATATGCGCCAATAATTGTTTTTATTGTTGTTGTTTTACCGGCACCGTTTTCTCCGATAAAGGCATGAAATGCACCATGCTTTATAGCAAAATTAATTGATTTAATTCCGCGATCAGTTTTTGGAAAGATTTTTTTTAGATTAATGATTTCTAGAATATTTTCCATAATTACTTGTAATCCTTTCTCTTGTATAAAGCAAAAACTGAAGCAAATAATACACCAATCAAAATTGCTCATAAAATAAAGTAAACATTTTTATTAACAATTTGTTTTTCACGATTTATAGCAAACACTTTATCCGCAGATTGGAAAAGATAGTTTGTAGGGCTTGTTGTTAACTCGTATCTAATTAAAACTTTTTCATTCTTAACAAAAAGTCTCTTTTCAAACCCTGCATATCCTCCGATGTAATAATTGAAACCAGCTATTTTTAATTCAATTTGATTATCGCCATATGAACTTGAACTTTTTGGATTTTTTATAACTGCTTCAAAAATTTTATTATTTTGGTAATTAAAATATATATAGTTTAGTAATGCAACGCCTAAATATATTTTTCTCTCTATTTCTGATTGCAATTTCTTTTCTTTAACAGAGTTTTCGTTGAATATTGTAACATTTGAATTCAAATATTGATTAATTGGACTTTCTAAATTATTTATAAAAGTAGAAATACCTTTTGTTAATTCATTATGCAAATCAATAACATTTTCAGATGTTTTATTCTTTATAAAATCATCAACAAATCTTTTAGCTATATTGTTAAAAATTTTATCATTTAATGCTTCATAAACATATTGTCATTTTAATCTCCCTACAATATTGTTTTCGGCAGAAAATTGTGAGTTATCCTCAGGGAATGAAATATTAACGCTAGATGCTCCCTCTCTCGCATAAATAATATCAGTATTAATAGTATTAGGTATAACTGAATTAGATTTTAACAACCCTGGAACAATATACTTTTCAATATTACCTTCTTTGGATGTAACCGTAAATTTAGGCAATTTAGGATTTTCGTCTAACTTATATTTATATAAAATGCTATCTAGATTGTTATAATAAATATAATTATCTTGATTTGAGTATTTAGTTTTGCTAATTGACTCAAAAACATTTTGGTTTTTAGTATTAAAAATATCTAGTAATTGATATGGAATAGATAATCATGAATAAAATTGCCACTCACTCGATGAATTATTAGCAAGTTTCATTACCTCTCTAAGATATGAGACTTGCTCGTTTGAAAATTGCTTATTTTGAGATCCGTTGGGGATAATTAACAACTCATCCTTATTATTGTTTATAAAATATGGTTCAACATTTGCTTCATTGCCAGAAAAGTGATATGGATATTTCTTATTAATAAAGTAAGCGGCGTTATTAACATTTGTTGTTGCGTTAGCTGACAATAAAGAACCACCAAGAGCTAATGGAATAAAAAACACCAAAGGCAATGTAATAGCAATTTTTTGGCTTAGTTTATATCCTATTAGCGCTGTAATTAAAGCAATCATTAAGTAAGATGCTAAGGAGATAACAAAAAATAATAGCGAATATAAAAACAGATTTGCCCCTGAATATAATGCGTATGTTGACAATAATGAAGAAATAAAAAGAACTGTTGATCATAATAAACCGAAGTATATTAATGATAGTAATTTGCCTAAAACCAGCCCTTTTCTTGAGATCGGTTTAGCAATGCTAACAAGCTCTAATCCTTCCTGTTCGAAATCTTTAAAAATATTTAGCGCCTTAATAGATGCAAATAATACAGTTACTATAAGAACAGAAAAAATATAAAGATATGAAGCAAGTGTCAAATATTTTTCGCTAATCACAAATTTAAATACAAAACCAACTATAAATGAAAAAATTAAAGTTATAGCAGGAATGATAATCGAACTTTTCTTCTTAAAAACAGTATTAAATGCAAATTTCGAATATTTAAATGCTGAAGTTTTCATTTTTTAGACCTTTCAAATTTATAATATATAATTATATATTAAATTAGTAATAATACATATTTTTTATAATTATAATTATATTTTTAATGCAATTTTTTAAATAAAAATGTAATTAAAAAAACCACTGATAAGTGGTTTTTAATATATTATAAATTAGTTCATTTCAGTATTATTCTCATCTGTTTGTGGGGTCGTATTTTGTTGTTGTTGCTGTTGTTGCTTCTTTATGAACTCCATAGCTTGAGACATTTTTTGTTCAAAATCATTTATTTTCTTTTCTAATTCATCGTAATTTTTATCATTCAATTCTTTTTGGATATCTTCCTTAACCTTTTTAATTTCAGAAAGTTGTGAATCCTCTATTTTTTTAGCTTCTTCTGATTCAAGAGTTTTGTCAATTTGATGAATTAATTGTTCTGCTCTAACAGTCAATTCAATTTCGCGACGTTTTTTCTGATCAGCTTCTCTATTAAGTTCGGCTTCTTGCACCATTTTTTCAACATCTTCCTTCGATAATGAAGATGTATTTTGAATAGTAATGCTTTGTTCTTGATTTGTCTTTTTATCTTTGGCTGTAACCTTGGTAATACCATTAACATCAATTGAAAAACTTACTTCAATTTGTGGTACTCCTCTTGGTGCAGGGCTTATTCCGCTAAGATCAAATCTTCCTAAAAATTTATTATCTTGTGCCATTTGTCTTTCACCTTGTGTAACAACAATTGATACAGAGGTTTGATTATCTGCGGCAGTTGAAAAGATTTGACTTCTTGTTACAGGAATAGTAGTATTTCTTGGGATTAAAGGTGCGACAATATCTCCCTCAACAACAATACCTAGGGTCAACGGAGTAACATCAAGCAATAGAACATCTTGAATATCGCCAGCAAGAACTGCACCCTGAATAGCAGCACCAACACTAACTACCTCATCAGGATTAATTGAATTATTTGGTTTTTTGCCAGTAATATCAGAAACTATTTTTTGAACAGCTGGCATTCTTGTTGAACCACCAACCAATAAAACTTCGGTAATATCATTTCAATTTAATTTTGCTTCATTTAATGCATCAAGCAATGGCTTTTTAGTTTTTTCTAATAAGTCCGAAGTCATTGCCTCAAATTTTGATCTTTTTAGCTCTAATTCAACATTAATTGGACCATTTTCATTCATAGCTAAAAATGGAAGTGAAATGTTTGCAACCAATGATTCTGAAAGTGAAATTTTTGCTCTTTCTGCTTCTTCTTTCAATCTAGCCATTGCCATCTTATCATTTCTAGCATCGTATTTATACTTATTGCTTATTTCTTTAATTAGTCAATCAACAATTTTGTGGTCTCAATCGTCGCCACCTAAATGATTATCGCCAGAGGTTGATAACACTTCAAATGTTCCATTTTCCATTTCAAGAATAGAAACGTCAAAAGTACCGCCCCCAAGGTCAAATACTAATATTTTGTGATTTTCATCTTTTGACTTATCTAACCCAAATGCTAATGCTGCTGCAGTTGGTTCATTGATAATTCTAACAACATCTAGACCTGCAATAATACCGGCATTTTTAGTTGCTTCACGTTGCGCATTATCAAAATACGCTGGAACTGTAATAACTGCTTTTTTAACTGCGCTCCCAATTTTCTTTTGCGCATATTCTTTCATGTATGAAAGAATTAAGGCACTAATTTCCTCAGGTTTATAATCTTTTTGATTTGCTTTAACAGTTTTTGAACCACCCATTAATCTTTTAATTGAGGCAATACTATCTGGATTTGTCTCTAATTGTCTTTTTGCACTCTCACCAATTATTGTTTCACCGTTTTTAAAGGCAACAACAGATGGGGTAGTTCTCTTACCATTTGGATTTTCTAAAACCTTAGGAGTTCCGTTTTCAACAATCGAAACCACAGAGTTAGTTGTACCAAGGTCAATTCCTAAAATAACTTCTTTTGTCATATTCTTTATCTCCTTTTTTTAAATTTAAGATTAAGATTTTTTACATATTTAAATCATCTTTCAATAATTTATAAAATAATTGTACCATATTTTTTAGCACTTTAATAAAATGAGTGCTAATTTTTATTTTTATTATTAAATTTCATTGATTAGCGAATTATTGCTAATTGATTTGTTATCTCTAAAAACCTTGGATATATAAAAAAATGAGGTTTTAATTTTCGCCTCATTTTTTATATATTTCTTTTTGCTCCTCGCTGAAGCAATGGCCTCTAACATCAGATTCATATTTTGCACACCTTGAAACAATATATGAAAATGCTTTATCAAAATTTTGAAAGCTTAGTTGTCTTATTTTTTCTATTCCTTCTCATCTACGGCCCTGACTTATCTTATCAGCAACATAAAGAATCTTATCAAGCAACGATAATTCTATATCTAATGAAGTATGCTTTTTAATTGCTGAGAGAACTTCCGGATTATTATATTTATAAACATCTCTTAACCAAAAAAAAGCTGTGGTTTGATGCAATTTATATGGCTCCAAATTTGTTCGACTAAATCCGTATTTTTCCAAAAAATCATATGCATCTTGTTCATTCCAATTCTTGGTTATATCATGAGCATAACCCGCTTGGTAAGCATTTTTTATTTTATAATTATTTAATTTTGCAAGCTTTATAGCAAATTCTGCCGTCCATTTTAAGTGAAAATATCTAAATTGCTTTTCTTTATCTTTAATATCAAAGATTAGATTTTTAGCAATTTCCTCAAAATATAAAAAATTTTCACCGATGTATTTTTGTACTCTATCTTCTACTTGCGAAAAATCACCTTTTCTATATTTTGTTGAAGAAAAATTATAAATAGTATTGTTCAAAATTCTTACATTAAATTTCTTCGCATTAACTTTTGAAAACTTATTACCGCGGTTAAATGCACAAATTTTTACTTTATTAGCAATCTCATCAATTTTTTTTCATTTATTTAACATGGGTACATTATCGGTGCCAATAAATAAATAAAGTTCATCATTAGGGAATTTGCTTCTAAAATAATTTATTGTATCAATTGTGTATGAATTACCTTTTCTATTGGTTTCAAACTCAGACAAAAACATTTTATCTTCCAAGACCATATTGATCATATTAATGCGATGGTTATTAGCAACATACTCACTACTATTCTTAAAGGGGTTTTTATTAGTGGGCACAAAATATAACCTATCTAATGAAAGCTCATTTATTGCGAATTTTGCTAAGCTAATATGGCCTTTATGAATTGGATTAAAACTACCACCATATATTCCTATTTTCATTTAATCCTCCAAACTAATTCTCTTGTTTTTTGTCTTTGAATTCTTTCTTAGAAATTTTATATTGTCTGTATTGATATTTTTTTCCATGCTATATTGATATAAAGTTTTTAATAAATTATTACCATTTATAAAATTTTGTTCATTAATTATTTTTTCAACCATATTTTTTGAATCGCTAGAAAGTATATCAAATGAAGAATCAGAATTAAAAATTGTCCTTAAATTACCAATACTTACCCCCAAACCACGAAGTGGCTCTTCATCTCACAAAGAATCAAAAATCAATTCAACATTTTTTCATATCAAATCAAAGTTGCTAGTTCAAGTTGAAATGCTTTTGTTTTTTGAAATCCATATCTTATTTTGGCGTCTTAGCATAACAGAAACTTGTTTAGCCTCTAAATTTGCGTCACTCGCTCTAAGACATACATTTTGAGTAATTTTCTTTAATTCATTAAGCAAAAAAAGTCTATCACTAGAGTCGTCAGTAATAAATGTTTTGCTATTACTTATACTTTTAGCATCGCTATAAAATATATGATCAATCCCTGTATTAATTCCCTTTAAATTTTCAACAAGTTTAAAATAATTTTTGCCAAAAACGCTTCTTAAAAAAATATCATTATCACAATTTACTAAATCTGCTCAAGTCTTAATGTTATAGCTAATTATTTTTTTTGAATTAGCTTTACCAATACCAAAAATTTTTTCAACACCTAAATCATAAAAATGTTTTTTAATATCTTCCTTTTTTGTTTCCAAAATACCAAAAGGTTTTGCCTTGTTTGTAGACATTTTTGCCAAAAATTTTGTATAAGAAATACCTATTGAGCAGGGAATGTCAAATACATTAAGGATATCATTTTGTATTTTTCTAGCAAAATCTATCGCATTGCCATTCTTTTTAATATTATTAGTAACATCTAAGTAACATTCATCAATTGAATAAACTTCCAACATATTAGAGTAGTTTGTTTTTATAAAATTAAAAATTTTTTTAGACATTAAAGAATAAAGTTGATAATGAGGTGAAATAACAATTAAATCCTTAATCTTATCTCTTACTTTAAAAAGGGGATCTCCACTTTTAAAGCCTTGTTTTTTTACTTCATAAGACATAGCAGAAATGATTGCTCTTCTTGAATTCAAAGCAATTACCACTGGTTTGTTTTTTAAATTTTCATTCTTTGATCTCTCGCAACTTACAAAGAATGCATCCATATCAATATGAAATATAACCTTAGCCATTTAATCCTTTTTTAAAAGCGCGATAAACTATTGAGGCACATTCTAAACGATTAAGATGAACCTTAACATTTTCAAATACCAACAATTTACCTAAATCAATATTTATGTCTATTTGTTCTTCTCTGTTAATTAATTTAAAGTACTCTTCCAGAATACGCAAAATTTCGCTCTTATCTTTATTTAAAACTTGATCAATCATCAATTCCACACTTGAAATAAAGATAGCACATCCGGTTGCATAATACTTTGCATCAATTAATTTATCATTTTCAAATAGTAAATTTAGCTCTATATCATCAACGCAAACTCTTGAATGTTCTTTTATACCATTTCCTCTTGGAATAGATAAACTGTGCTTTGGTTCAGAATAAGAATTAAATATTATTTGTTGTTTTTCTTGGGTACTAAATGATTTCAATAAAATTACCCCCATTTTTTAATTCCTTAATTAATTTATCAATATCCCCTTTATTGTTATACATTGCTAACGATATTCTTACATATGAACTACAATATTTGTTTGTATCTTTAAATTTATAAGCGCAAAAAGCACCAGATCTCACATAAATATTTCTGTTCCCTAGATATGATGCGACATCCTGGGCCGGAACGCCTCTAATATTGAACAAAATTATCGTATCGCCTTTTTTAGAATCAATTAAAACATTAGGCAAAGTTTGCAATTTCTCATAGGCATATATCGCAATTTCTTTCTCATATTTAAATAATTCTGTAGCATTAAAACTTTTAAAAAACTCAATTGCCCTTCCTAATTGGATAATGCCAGCAAAATTTGGTGTGCCAGGTTCTCACTTAGAAGATGAATTTCTCATTACTCAATTATTTGATTCTAAAATATTTTGCACCTGGCCACCACCCCATTTTGAAGGCCGAAGATTTTTTAAAATATTATTTTTTATAGCTAATATTCCAGTCCCAGTTGGACCATATAATTTATTGCCAGAAAATGCAACAACATCGCAATAGCGAAAATCAACGCTACTATGTACAATAGCTTGGGCTGCATCGTTTATTAAAATAATATTATTTTCTCTACAAAGTGAGTATATTTTCTTAATATCAAGATTTATTTGAAAATTATTTGTTAATTGAGGTAAAACAATAATTCGTGTATTTTTATTAATAGATTTTATAATGTCCTCACCGTCAAAACAATATCTAAATCTTATATTTTTAATGCTAAAATTTTCAAGAAAGGGAACAATTGCAGAAGAATGGTTAAAATAAGTAAATAATATTTCACCACTCTCTACAACCTTTGAAAGCATCTGCGCCACCAAATTTAAACTTTCAGTTGTACCCGAAGTAAAAATTATCTCTTCAGGATCAGCATTAATAAACATAGCAACATCACGTCTAATTCTTTGTAGATCACTGTTTAATTTTATTCCTAGTTTCGAATCAGCAGTACGAGTTGAAATTGAATAATTTTCATAAAATTCCATCCCTTTTTTTATCACTACATCAGGCTTAAATGTTAAGGCAGCGTTATCTAAATAGATAATATTAGGATTATTTTTAAACATAGGAAAAATTTTTTCTCTTTGTTCATTAGTCATTTTTTTTCTCCTGTTTAACAAAAAAAGAAAGATATTCAATATTTTTTGACTTCTCCCCACGGATTGGGCTCTCAATAATAGGCTTTAGTAATATAAAATTATTTTCCCTAGCTATATTAATCACTTTATTAATTATATATTCATGATGTTGTTTAGGAACATATCCACCAGGTTCAACATATTTGCTGCTTGCTTCAAATTGAGGTTTAATTAAAGCAACTAATAAAACACCATTACCAAAGGTCTTATTGCAAACCTCAAAAACATATTTTAAACTTATGAAAGAAACATCACAAGTCACTAAGTTTATATCCTCACCGAATAAATTATTATTTATTACCTTAAGGTTTGTCTTTTCATATACAACGACCTTATCATTTATTCTTAAAGAAAAAGCTAATTGGTTTGTGCCCGAATCAAGAGCATAAACCTTTCTTGCTTTGTTTTCTAATAATACCTGAACAAATCCGCCTGTTGAAGAGCCAATATCTAAACAAACTTTATCCTCCACGTTAATACCATATTCCTTAATTGCTTCTTTCAATTTGTATGCCCCACGTGAAACATAATTATCCTTTTTTTGTTTAATGGTAATAACACAATCATCACTAAATCTTAATGTTGGGTAAAAAACTTTTTCATTATTTACAATTATCCTTCCTTGCATTGCTAAAGAATCGATGGTTTTTTCATCCAATAAAAATTTTTCCTTTATTAACTGTTTCAAGGTTTTTTTCATATTATTTATTAATTATTTGTTTAGAAATTTTATCGAGAATTTTATTAACAAATTTATAATCATTGCCAGGTGAAAAAAGCTTAGTAATATTAACCAATTCATATATCACTACGCTACTATCATTGTAAGTTAGTTCATAAACACCAAATATTAATATTGCTCTAATTAATGGGCTAATTCGCTCCCACTCCCATGTTTCTAGTATAAACTTCTCAATAATTTTTTTTAAGGTTTCATATTTTGACTCTATTATTTGCAACGCTTGTATTTCACAAGGATTTATTTCATTTAGAGGATTATTAACAATAACGCTCGTATCTAAATGCACACTAAATAGTTCTGATTGATAAAGATAAAAAATGATGTTTTTTCGATAATTATACTTTTTAACTAGAAAATTGCCTTTCATGCTTATTTGTTTTTTTTCTTTCATTACTTCTCCAAGAAATTTATTAATTTAATCATTTTTTTATCTTTATTTTTAGTTAGCGTAAAAACTACACCATTAAACTGACACTTATTGTTTGATACTTTAAATGGCAATCTTGCATCATATCTCATTTTTTGATAAACTTCTTCAAAATTAGAACCAATAGCGCAATCCCTTGGGCCACACATTCCGGCGTCAGTTAAATAATATGTTCCATGCGGAAGAATTTTAGCATCATTTGTTTGAATATGTGTGTGGGTACCGATAAGTGCGTCAGCTTTTCCATCAACATACAAACCAAAAACTGATTTCTCTGATGTCGTTTCAGCATGAAAATCAACTATATAATAATCAGCTTTATATAAGCTGTATACCTCATCAAACTTATCAAAAAAGTTATTTGCAACCTCTTGTTTCCAAGGTTGCAATAGGGGGTTAAAAGTTATCCCCATAAATGATATAACAGCAATTTTATTCCCTTTAACATCAAATAGTCTAATACCTGACCCTGGATAGCCTTGATCTATGTTAACAGGTCTAATTAAGTCGTTATTATCAATTATATCCATTATTTCATGTTTAGCTCAAACGTGGTTACCCAATGTAAAGGCATTCACCCCCGCATTTTTTAATTGAAAGTAATGTTCAGGAATAAAGCCTTTTCTACCAGAAACATTTTCAGATTGTGCTATTACAAAGTCTATATTCTCGTCTTTAATAATTTTGTCTAAATTCTTTATAACAAAATCAATACCTGGGTTTCCAAATATATCACCAAGAAATAAAATGTTTATATTCTCTTTTTTCATAGTTTTAAATTATATATAATTTAACGTTTTTTAGGTTAAACAAGTCTTTATAAGTAAACACATTTTTAATAAACATTAGACATTGTTTAATTTTTCAATGACCTGATTATAAATTTCACTATAGAGTTCATTATTTGTTTGTAACAATAGCGATAAATTAATTTGACCTTGGGCAATATTTTGGCCATTATAGTTATATCATGAACCTTTACGAGAAATAATCATAAATTCCTCTGCTAATTGAATAATCTCATTAACCCTTGATACACCTTTTGAAAATACAATTTCAATTTGTGCACTTTTGTATGGTGGGGCTAATTTATTCTTAACAACCTTACATTTAATTTGATTCCCCGTTATATCACCGTTGCTAGTTATATTTTGTGACTTTCTTACCTCAAGCCTAATCGAGGAATAGAACTTAAGCGCCTTACCGCCAGTTGTAGTTTCTGGATTGCCAAACAATACTCCAATTTTTTCCCTTATTTGATTAAGAAATATAATCGTTGTTTTATTTTTAGATAATGTACCGGTAATTTTTCTTAATGCTTTCGACATTAATCGAGCTTGAGCACCAATTGTTTGGTCTCGCATTTCGCCATTTAGTTCAACTTCTGGAACTAATGCGGCCACTGAATCAATAACAATCAAATCGACTGCACCGGTTTTGGCTAATCTGTCAGCTATTTCTAATGCCTCTTCACCGGAATTTGGTTGAGCTAGAATTAAATTTTTAATATCGACGCCAAGGTTTTTAGCATATATTGGGTCAATAGAATGTTCAGCATCAATAAAAGCAGCAATACCGCCATTCTTATGAATTTCGGCAATTGCATGTAATGCTAATGTAGTTTTTCCACTGCTTTCAGGACCAAATATCTCAACAATTCTGCCTCTTGGCCATCCACCAATTCCGAGAATATTATCAATGTTTAAAGAACCGGAACTAAAAGTTTCTGGAATTATGTTAGGTTCTTCTCCTAATAACATAATTGATTCCTTACCGAATTCTTTTTCAATTTCCTTCAAAATTTGATCAATATTAACAACCTTTTTTATGTTTGTTTCATTCATATTTTTGCCTCCACTAATATTTTGCAATACTCGCTTTTAAAGTAGGGTATTTTAGGAAAAAATAGCGAAAACAGATGAAAAAAATATAAATTTGAATTATTTAGAAACAGCAAAAACTTGATCAAGTTTTTTAATTGCTCAATCCTCAATTAAAAAGGAAAATGTAACATTTTTAGTATCATTATTTTTATAAAAAGTATCAATAATTTTGTATGAATAAATGCCCTTTATTGACTTAATTTTTTCAATGATTTTTTCAACAGTTTCGTGTTTATTTAGTTCAAAAGTAATATCTCTTGTTTTTATAGGTTCATGTCGATAATTAATAAAAGTATTAGAATCATTTAATAATTTATCAAGCATTATTTCTACAAAAATATAATCTGAGTTAATAATTTGGGGATGAATTTTAGCTATATATCCAATCATTTCTGACCCTAGATAAATAACACATGATGCGTTGGGATGAAAAATTGTGCTATGTGTTTTTTTAAACTCTAATTGTTTATTAGTCAATGACATAACATCTTGTTTAATTTCAGCAAATGATTTAATATTTGAACAAAGACCCAAAATATTCATTTTGCGCCCGATCATTCCGATATCAAAATAAGACCCTTTTTTAAAACCTTGTTTCTCATTATGAATAGCCACCTCATTCAAACTATGAATAAATGATAGACGAACCTGCGAGTGATCATAATTTTTTGCATCCACTGCATTCAAAATTTCTCTGATATTAAAAGGGTCGAAAATATTTTCCTCAGGTTTTATTAGTGTATATGTTCTAACATTTGAATAATTTTTATTTGCTAATGTTCTATAGTATTCATAAACGTTGTTAATATCATAATTTAATCTTGTTATTTTAGGTTGTTTTAGTGGAAAATTATCATAACCATAAAATCTAAAGACCTCCTCAACGAAATCTTGCAAAGTATTTAAATCATAGCGATAAGTTGGAAAAACAACAACTGATTCATCATTTTTAAATTTAAAATCAAGTTTAGATATTTTTTTCATTACCTCATTAAACTTTTTAGTTTTATTAATTGAAAACCCTGCGCATTTATTCAAATATGATTTATCTATTAAGATACTCTTCTTGTGGGTTTTGGGAACATTGATTTGATGCGAGTAATCAGTTAAATATTGAGCTAAAAAATTATAAGCCAAAATCAAAGAGCCATCCGATATCTCACGGCTTGCACGCATTGATGAATTTGTATTTAATTTGATTTGCTTAGCATTTTTTCTAACACTCATAATATTAAACGAAGCAAGTTCAAATATAACTTTTTGAGATTCTTTCTTAAATTGATATTGTTCTAAACCTATAGTAGCAGCAATAGATATAGGCGTTTCATTATTAAATACACAAAGTGCATTTTTTAATTCAACTTCTTTATTACCTAAAATATTTAGCTTACCACTATAATAATCAACATTAAACACATTTGATTGTAGGTCTTCTTTATTATAAATATGACATGGGACGCCGGCAAATAAAAGCACTAAGTTGGTAAGGTCTACAGCATTATTGAATGTTTTAATGTTATGTCTTCATAATAGCATTTGTTCTTGTAATGAACATCTTAAATTACTATTAGACGCTTCAACCAATGAAAAAGAATGAGTATCATTTAACTTTTTGACCTCAAATGAAGAAATCAAGTTAGGGTTTGCCTTTTTTGGTCATTTTATCTCGGTATCAAAAAATGCCGCTAATTCTCTAGCCATAACAAGATAACATTGCGCATCAGCACGGTTAGAAAGAATTGAAACTTCAATCATATAATCATCTAAATCAAAATAGGTTATTGGGTCGATATTTAAATCTATTTTATCTAATTGAAATATTTGATTGCCAAATTCCTCTGGAATTACATTCGAATTAAAACCTAATTCATCCAAACTCACAAACATACCTTCCGAAGTAATGCCTTTCATTTTTCTTGGAGCAAAGATAATTTCTTTACTTCTTGAACCAGGAACAAAGGAAAGAACATACTGACCTTTTTTCATATTGGTTGCAGTTGTTTGAATAATAGCTTTATGTCCGTCACTATATTCAACCTCGCACACTGTTAAACGATCGGCTTGAGGATTCTTGTATGTATTTGTAACATGACATATTTTTATACCTTCAACATCACTGAATTTATAATATTGTTCCACTTCAAAACCAATTGAATTTATTGCTTCAACAACATCCTCGATAGTATGAGTTTGTAAATTAGCTAGTCTACATAATGTTTTAAATGAAAAAATCATATTCTTAACTCCTTAAACCTCTATTTAAATTGATTTAAAAATCTTTTATCATTGGTATATAACTCTCGAATGTCTTCAATACCATATTTAATCATTGTAATTCTCTCAATTCCAATGCCAGCTGCAAACCCGTTCATCATATTAGTATAACCAGCAGATTTTAAAACTTTATCATTTAACATGCCTGCTCCCAAAACCTCAATTCATCTATTTTTGAAAAAAATATCAACCTCAACACTAGGTTCTGTAAATGGAAAATATGATGGACGAAGCCTAATTTTTATGTCTTCCTCAAGTACATAAGAAAGCATTTCTTTCAATGTATACATTAATGACGCAAAGGAAACATTACCCACGCTCACTAAATCAAGTTGTGTAAATTGATGAGTATGTGTTTTATCTTCTTCATCATTTCTATAAACCTTACCAATGGCGAACTGTGAAAATTCCTTATTAGCAAATTTCTCAAGTGCACGAGCGCTTATTCCTGTATTATGTGTTCTTAAAAGCTCATTATTATTTAAATATAAGGAATCCTGCATTTCTCGCGCTGGGTGTGATGCAGGAATGTTTAAATTCTCGAAATTATATCTATCATTTTCAATTTCAGAATAACTTAGCTCAATATAACCATTAAATAAAAGCCACTCTCTAAATTTTTGAGAAACAAGATTAACGGGATGAATTGAACCTTCATTTTCAACAGGAGTGGCATAATCCACAAAATCTTTTTCTAGTTGTTTTTGGATTTCTAAATTATTAAGTTTATCCTTTGCTATATCAAAAAAGTCTTCTGCTCGTTTTTTTAATTCTTGAATTTTTTTACCTATTTCTGGTTTTAATTCCTTAGAGGCTGTTTTTAATTGCTCCATTAATTGTTTTAATTCAGGAGAATTATTAAATTGATTTTTAATATTTTTTAAGTCTTCTAAATTATTGATTTTATCCAAATTAAACATTATTGTTCTCCTTTTTTTTAACTATTTCTCAGTATTGTTTAACTTTCTTTTCTCAACCTTGGCCTTGATATTCATATGTCTTTAAATTTATCAATTCATTAGGCAGATATTGTTGCTGGACTCAATGATAAGGATAATCATGAGGATACTTATATTTCTCTTTTTTAAAACTTGCAGACAAATTAAATTCCTTAAGATAGTAAGGAGGCTGATAAATTAAATTACGTTCCAATATTTTTTTAGTTTGTTGTATAGCAAGATATCCTGAGTTTGATTTGGGACTCAAAGAAATATTAAGAATCGCAAAACCAATCGGCAAATAACCTTCTGGTAATCCTAATCGCTCGAAACTTTCAATTGCTGCTAGCGTTTGTGGGCCGACCATTGGATTTGCTAACCCAACATCTTCATAAGCAGCGCATAACATTCGACGAAATAAATCGCTAGTGTCTCCAGTTTTTAAAATTAATAGTCCTCAATACAAAGCAGCATCAGGATCGGAACCTCGTAATGACTTATGAAAAGCACTTAGCAAATCATAATGATTATCGGCATTATTATCACTTGCAAAATTTATTGAGGGGACCAACTCTTTAATTTTTCCCAATGTAATATTATCACTTGTGCTAAGTTTACTTATAAGATCAACAATATTTATGGCTCCTCGAAAATCGCCGTTAGCCTGTGTGGCAATAAAATCTTGTATTTCAACATTTTTTAATCAGTCGAATTGCATTTGTATAGATATCTGTTGTAGTCTTTTTTTAATATCTTGTTGCGTTGGAAAATCCATTTCAATAATATGAGTTCTTGAACGCAATGCTGGTTGTATTTTAAAATAAGGATTTTCAGTAGTTGTGGCATAAATGGTAATAAAACCGTCTTCTAAGTAAGGCAACAAAATGTCTTGTTTATCTTTATTTAATCTATGCAGCTCATCAATTATTAAAATGTCATTATTTTTGATTTTTGTAAGTAAATCATCCTTCTTATCAATAGCAGCATTAAAAAAATCATAATTAACATTCATTTGATTAGCAAGAATTGAAGCTATTGTAGTTTTACCACAACCTGGTTTACCATAAAAAATAAATGAAGAAAGGTCTTTATTTTTGATTATAGAATTGAAAAGGTTTCTTTTAATTTTTGAACAAACAAAATCATCTAAATTATTAGGGCGCAACTGATTAGATAGGTTTAATTTCATATTACTAATTATAATTGAAATTAAAAAACTATAAGAATATTCTATGATGGTGTTTTAAAAGCAACTCTCATTCAATTTTACCAATAAAAAAGCGCACACTTTCGTGTGCACTTATTTATAAAATAAATTTATTTTGTTTCCTGTGTTGTAGTATCAACCACTGGTTTTGGGGTTGCTTCCTTCTTAACAAATTCTTTTTTAACTGGACCAATATAAGGCAAAATAGCAACTAATCTTGCTCTTTTGATTGCCAATGCTACCGCTCTTTGGTGTTTAGCACATGTTCCAGTTATTCTTGAAGATATAATTCTTCCTTGTAGATTTACTAATTTTGATAATAGTTCTTCATTTTTATAATCAACATAAGCAACAGGTAATTTATTTGAACAAAATTGACATGGACGTTTACGAACGAATAATTTCTTACGAACAATTCTCGCCATTTTTTTCTCCTTTATTTAAAAGTCTCAACTCAAACCATCTATGGCATCATCAACATCACTTGTATGTTCCGTAGATGCTTGTTCACTAGTTGGAACCTTGTTATTTTCTTCATTGGAAATGCTAAACTCTTTAAAATTATTTTTTCTTCTAGCCTCAGTAACTTCTCGCGATTCAAGAGATTGTATTTTATCAGCACTAACAACATAATTATTAATTAATTGCCCATTTTGATCAGTTGTTCTTGTTGATTGGAAAGTTCCCTCAACTAGCATCAACGACCCTTTATCTAAAAATTTGTTAATAAATGATGCATTGCTTCTTCACGCTACGCATGGAATAAAATCCGCAACAGGTTCAGAGTTAGGCGTCGAATATGTTCTAGTTACAACGATTGTAAACCTTGAATATTCAACGCTTGAAGCAGTAATCCCCTTATATGGCTTTGAAGCTAGTCTTCCGACTAAAATAACTTTGTTCATAACTTTTGCCTCCAATAAAATAAAATTAACTATTTAGCCACTGGTTGTTGTTTTTTAATGTATGGTCTTCTTTGTTCATTTCTTCTATCATTTGATGTTGCTTCTTTGTTTTCATTTTTATCAAATGATCTTCTATTTTCAAAATTTCTTTTTGTAAATCTTCTTTGTTTTCTTGGCTTCAATCCTTTTTCTGAATTTAAATTAATAATTAATGATCTAATAATTGACTTATCAATATTAAATTTTCTTGTTAATTCTTTTATTAATTCAGGTTGTGCACTTGTTAAAATCAAGAAATATGTTGCACGTGTTAATTTGTTAATTGGATACGCTAATTCAGTTCTCTCTAATCTTTCGAATTTTGTGTTTTTTTCATCTAATACTGAGAATACTAAATCTTTAACACTTTCTTCTGTTGATGTAGGGTTAACTAGAATCATAATTTCATATTTTGACATTATAGTTCTCCTTTTGGACTTTTGGGCCTTTATATTTGGCCAAGGAGTCTCACCCTTTTGTTAATAATTTTTTAAAAATTAAAATATTTTAACCTAATTATTTTACTAGAAAATATAGGGATTTTTTTAATATATAAATTTTATGGTTAAGTTACACAAAACACAGCTATTTTTCTAATTCTTCAAGAATTTTCTTTGTTGTTTTAAATTGAAACTTTGCGACGTTATATAACTCAGAAATCCCAAATTTCTTCACAAAACTAACTCCTTGTTTAATAACCAAATCGCTTGCTCCAAGTATAAAATCAAAGCCATCATAATTAGCTTTTTGAGCTTCCATCTTTTTAAGAAGAATATATCTTGCTAAAATGGAAGCGCAAGCCACGGATAAAAATTTATCCTCAGCTTTTGTTTCTTGTACCAAACTAATTCTCTCAAAAATATTCTTCTTGATAAGATTCTTATTATAAAGGTTTGCTATATGCTCATTGAACTTATTCAATGTTGTATATTGGTCAATAACAACTTTTTTATTATTTTTTACAATATTCTGCAATCTATCAATTGAATTCATATGAATAAGAGTTTTAACTGCATTATTATTAATTCCAAACTTAATCAAGTTATTATAACCCTTCTGGCTCATTGTTGTATCCTTAAACAAAACAACATTATTTTTAATAATGTATTCAGCAATCCCTATTATCTTAGAATCACTAAGTTTTTTACTATCCTTAACGCCAAGATTTTTAATTAATTGAATATTTTCTTCCGGAATAAAACAAGCAACTGAAACAATAGGAGCAAAATAATCGCCTACTCCCGTTTCATCAACGCCAATATAATCAGAATCTTTTGTCATCATATTATTTTTCGTCTTTATTATAAAAATTATCGGCTTTTACAGTTTTTAAATTCTTCTTTGATTCGTTTTTTAGGTTCTTAGCCATTTCAATATATTTATCTGGATTATCTAAGAATTCATCAATAAAGTATCCAACAGCTCCTTCTTTATTTGTTTGAGGCATCACAACTGTCGAAACCTTCTTAATTGCTTGCTCAGCGTTCGCAGGGCAAACTCCCACATTACCGATTTCATACATGCTCAGATCGTTATATGAATCTCCCATTACAATGGTATCGTCAATATCAATGTTGTAATATCTCATCATTAAAGAAATAACCTTACCTTTATCAACTCCAATAGATGTAATATCAAAAACAGGGCTTAATCCTTCACCTTTTGATCAAGATGAAAATTCACCAAGATCTCCATATCTTCTTTTTAAATATGTTAATAAATCAAGAACATCAGTTGTAGGTTGACAATCAAAAACTATTCCTGTTGGTTTTAAGGGTAATTTTTCCAAATTTATTGATTCGCGGAATTTTGTAGCTTGATTAAAACCAAAGACCTTCTCTAGGTTCGGATCTCTATGCATTAATTGAACTCAGTCCGGCCCTTCAATAGCATAATTTGAAATTTCTTTTTTAACTTTTTGATCACCTAAAATGTATAAAACCTCATTCAAATCAAGATATGTTATTGTTGGTATAAAGAATGGATCTGCAGGATTATGTATATGAGCTCCATTATAATTACCCACAATAGCGTTTAATCCAAGTTTTTGGTAAACTGGCATTGTGCTTCTTCATGGTCTACCAGTTATGATAGATACAATATGTCCTTCCTTAATAGCTCTCTTGATTGCTTCTTCTGTTTTAGGGTGAATAGTTCCAGCACCAGAATCTGCTAACAATGTACCATCAAGATCAAGAGCAAATAAAAATCTTCTATTATTTGATTCTTTATTAAAAGCCATTTTTTTCCTTTCTTCAAAATTTAAATATTTATTTTCTTTAAAAATAAGGTAGAAAATAGAAAATGAGACACATAGTCTCTCTTTCTATTTCTTTGTTCCAAAAATACGGTCACCAGCATCTCCTAAACCAGGAAGAATATAGTTATTTTCATTTAATTCTTCATCTTTTGAAGCTAAATAAATATCTACATCAGGATGCTCAATATTAACCTTGTTAATCCCTTGTTCAACACCAACCAAACATATAAGTTTAATGTTTATAAAACCTTGTTTTTTTAATCTACTAATAGCATCGCAAGCCGATGAACCTGTTGCCAACATTGGGTCAACAATAATTACATAGCTATCTTTCTCAACATTAGGAATTTTAAAAAAATACTCAACTACTTGTGTGGTTTCCTCGATACGATACATTCCAATATGACCAACTCGAGCTTGTGGTACTAAATCCAATATACCATTAACCATACCAAGACCAGCACGCAATATAGGAATAATGACAATCTCCTTATCCAATTGCTCGCCATGAAAAATTGAACCTGTTGGTGTTTTGACCTCTAACGGCTTAGTTTGATAATCTCTTAACATTTCATAAACCATTAAAGATGCTATTTCATTAAGATTTTGCCTAAACTCATTATGAGTGGTGTTTTCGTCTCTCATCTTTGTCAACTTAGCATTGATAAGAGGGTGTTGAAAAATTTTTACCATATTTTGTCCTTACTTATTTGTTAAATTTTTAACTAGTAATTTGAACTATTATCTACTTTACCTTCGATAATTGTAACTGATTTTGAGGTACCTAGTCTATTAGCGCCTAATTCAACCATTTTTAATGCATCATCCTGTGATTTGATTCCACCAGATGCTTTAATTAATAAATTATCCTTAGCGACTTCCTTCATAATTTTAATATCTTCAAAACTTGCTCCTCTATATGAAAAACCAGTTGACGTTTTAATAAAATCAGCACCTGATTGTAATACTATTTCAGTTGCTTTAGCAATTTCTTCATTTGTTAGTAGTGCTGTTTCAATAATTACTTTTAAAACTTTATTACCACAAACTTCTTTAATTGCTTTAATTTCATTAAGAACATATTCATATTGTTTGTCTTTAAAACGCCCAACATTCATAACCATATCAATTTCATCTGCCCCATGTTCAAGAGCGATTTTTGTTTCAAAAACTTTAACACTTGCAACGTTATATCCTAATGGGAAACCAATAACTGTGCAAATTAAGACATCAGTATTTTTTAATTGTTCTTTTGCGTATTTAACATAAGAAGGCGCTATACAAACAGATTTAAAGTCATATTTTTTAGCCTCTTCTATTAATTTATCTATATCTTTTGTTGTTCCTGCTTGACCAAGGAAAGTATGATCAATTAACTTATTTAGCATTTTTTTCTCCTATTTTTTGTTTTTTAATTACATTAATTTAGTTAGAACTTCTTTGGTTTCAAAAGGTTTTGAACCAAACTCAATTTTATCTATTAAATCATTAGATAGCTTTTCATCGATTGGTTTAGATGAATATAAAGTAAATAAAACATCACCTTTTTTAACAAAATCGTTTGTTGTTTTATTTAAATAAACACCAGCATCAAAATCAATATTATCCTCTTTTTTGCTTCTTCCAGCGCCAAGTTTCATGGCCACTAATCCAAATTCAATAGCTGAATTAATTTTTAGATATCCTTCATTTTGTGAAATGATTTCAAACTTATATGTTGGATTAAATCAATTAGATTCATAAACTTCATCAACATTTCCGTTTTGCGCTTTAATTCATTCATTGAATTTTTGCAATGCTTTACCATTAGCGATAACTTCTTTAATCATTGCTCTGGCATGTTGCTCATCTTTAGCATTATTTGAAATAGTAAGCAATGTAGCACCCGATGAATATATAATTTCGGTAAAATCTTTAGGACCCATACCTTTTAAAGTATCCACTGCTTCGAGAATTTCAATTTTATTACCAATAGCACGGCCAAGAGGTTTCTCCATATTTGTAATTTCAACTGCAATCTTCTTGTTTAATTTTTTACCTATTTCAATCATTAATTTACCAAGTTTTTCAGCTTGATCAATATTTTTCATAAATGCCCCATTACCACATTTAACATCTAAAAGTATACAATTTGAACCTGTTGCTAGCTTTTTAGACATAATTGATGAAGCAATTAAGGGTATGGATTCCACAGTGCCTGTAACATCACGTAGTGCATAAATCTTTTTATCTGCTGGAACTAGTCTCTCGTTTTGTCCCACTACTGCAATGTGATGTTTTTCAACAACAGTCTTAAATTGATTGTCCGTTAGAGATATCGTATATCCGGAAATTGATTCAAGTTTATCCAATGTTCCGCCAGTGTGTCCTAGGCCACGGCCAGACATTTTAGCAACTGTAAGGCCAAGAGCCGCTAGTATTGGACATAAAACAATACTTACCTTATCTCCAACTCCGCCCGTTGAGTGCTTGTCAACAATAGTTGTATTTAAATATGACCAATCAATTGTGTCACCCGAATTTATCATTGCATTAGTTAGATACGATGTTTCTGTTTCATTTAATGAATTTAAACGAATTGCCATAAGAAGGGCTGAAGCTTGGTAGTCAGGAATATTTCCATTAACATAGTTTTCAACAAAGAATTCTAATTCTTCCTTTGTTAATTCTTCTCTATTAGCCTTCTTATTTATGATATCAATTATTCTCATTATTGAAAATCCTTAGCAAGTGCAAGAGCAATTTTCATCATTCCATTAAATGAATTTTGTCTTTCTTCACTAGTTGTAAATTCATTTGTAACTAGATTATCAGAAATTGTTAATAATGTTGCAGCTTTTTTGTTTAATCTTTCAGCAACAGTAAATAAACCATATGCTTCCATTTCTGCACAAACCGCACCACCAGATGTTTCAATTCTTTCGCTAATAGTTTTTTCTGTATAAAATGCATCTTCACTTAAAATTCTTTCAAAATGAACATCCATTCCCAACTTTTTAGCATAATCTAAGATCAATTCATTCAAGTCATGGCTTGGTATTGCGATATTATTTTTATCTCCTTTAATAATTGAACTTCTAAAAGCTGTACTTTCGCTATATGCAGATGATGCAAGAACGATTTCATAATTTTTTAATTCTGCTTTAAACGATCCTGCTGAACCAATTCTAACGATTGCTTCAACACCATATTCTTTAAATAGTTCATATGCATAAATTCCAATTGATGGAACACCCATCCCGGAAGCGCACACAGAAACTTTGTTTCCTTGATAAAAACCAGTATACATTAAGACATTTCTTACATTAGAAACTAATTCAACATTTTCTAAGTAATTATCAGCTATATACTTAGCTCTCAAGGGATCACCAGGCATTAAAACTAACTTTGCAAACGCATTTTCTTTAGCATTTATATGAGGTGTCATAAAATCTCCTTTTTTCTTATTTTTTTCTTATATATTAAAAATTTTATTACAAAATTAGTTTTTAATTATCTTTATGATATATAAAAGTCCTAACAAATTTGATTATTATCATTTATAAGTGTAGCCCCCCTCATTAATTAAATCAATATTTTGATCTTCACTTAAATGATCTCTAAAGAGTAAGCATTGCACATCTTTACCTTGGTCAAGAAACTCATTAATTGTTCCGTTATATTTTTTTTCCAATGAAGAAAGCAAAATTATCTTTTGACATAAACAAGCGTTAATTCTTTGTCTACTATAAAATGCATTTTTAGTTATGTGATATTCACTAGGATATTCGGATATAATTAAACAGTTATCATTTAAAAATTCTTTTAAATTTAAATTGTTTTTAGCATATTCAATTCCACATGGAAGCAATATAATAACCTTAAAATTACGCTTCAAAAATGTTTTTAGGATTTTTTGCTCTAATCCAGTCCAATATAAATTAATAAACACGCTATCATTGTCATTTTTGTATTTTTCTATATATTCAATTATATTTTTAGTTTCATATGATCCTGTTAAGTAGATGCATTGTTGCCTATTGCTTTGTTTTAAGATATTAAGATTTCCTTCATAAAACAATACAAATGGTGGCTTAGTTATATTTAAAAGTTGTTTAGGGTATTCATCATCTAAAATAGTTATAAATTTTTTATTTTTCTCATGAATTTTAAATTTAAATGTATCAAATTCTTCTTCTTTAATTTCTTCCTTATTTTTTATTGCCTTATAAACATCGTTTCAATCACCTTTGTATTTAAATATAAAATATAATAGTATTTCGTTCATTCGTCCTCCACATATAAACATAATATGCTAAGAAGATGATTTCTTCAACCAAATTGGGAAAAAACAGTGAAAATAAAAAGACACAAAAATGCCTTTTTATAAAAAGATGAAATTCCATATGCTATATAAAATACATCTCCAATTTTTATCTAAAATTTCGCTAATAACACAACAAAAAGTATACTTAAATGACGTTATAATATTTATCTTTGCCTATTCTAGTGTATTTCAAATCATTTTTGTAGTTTCTATTCTAATGTTGTTTTAATAAATAATTTTTATGAATTACGCTTGCAAAATAGTAAATTTTAAAGAACGATAAAATTACAAATAATGATGATGATAGAAATAGAAATGCTTCTAATACTTCTAGATTTTCATAATAAATTATCGAAATGGCTTTGTGCTTTGGATTTAAGAATTCAGTCGGTTTATTGCTTTTTAGTTTTCATAAAAGAACATCAATTGCATTGAGTAAGGTTGCATCTAGTATAACTGATATCGATAATAAAATTATGTTAATTGCAAATAATATATTAATTATTATAGTGTTCGTTTTAGATATAGTTTTTATTTTTGATTTAAAACATATATATAAGATAACGGAAAATGTGATTAATATTATCCCTAAAACTAAAATTGTGGCTCTAAATCCACTATATCAAAATATTGCTACTGCTTCCTCATGTTTAATGACTTGAGGATAAGATTGCCGGGCTTCATAATCCAAAAAATACTGCGTATATAGAAGTGTTATAATAAAAAATAAAACTACAAATATTGTATAAATGGTTAGTATTGCTATTCATTTTGATTTAGAATTGTTTTTATTTTCCATTATTTATATTCTGTATATCTTCTTTCTAATGATGAAGCAAAACCAAATATTACAAATATAATGTAAGCAATAACCAAAATAGTTACAATAGCAATAATTATTTTCTTCTTTTTACTCATTATTTAATATACCCCTTTTCTTTTAGTAAAAAATTCATTTCATTCCCATCATATTTAACTCCATTATAATTAAACATTTTTTCTAATTTATCTCTTTTCTTATTATTTATTACAAAATTATAATCTCCAGCAACATGATTTTTTGATATTATCATTTGCGAATAATTTTTGTCTCATCCATAGTTACACAAAAATCTTCCATCCTCATATGCACCATACGCAACAATTACATGCCCACTTTTTCATAATTTCTTATCGCCGTCATCTTGAGATACCCCTGTATAAAATCCCGCCAAGGCAGTTGGCCTCTTATAATCTACAATTGTTGACCAGGGTTGGCCAAAGATATAGTCACCTCAATATGAATAATTAATTTTAGAGTTATATCATTTGTTATTTAATATTGATTCTGCAATATATTTTGCCTGTCATCAATAATTAACACCGCCACCAAACCATGTTTTTTGATATAAATATTTCAAAAAATTACTATCTAATTGAGGAATTAGAGCATAATTTAAATTAGTCTTTAAATCATTGTATGAATTAAATGAACCATTCGGAATCCTTAAAAAAGTTTTTCTTTCTCAACTGTTATAATATCCTGAAGATTCAAATAATTCATTATATAAAATTAACATATTAATAGCTACATAACCGCAAATTCCACCATTAGATTTTTTTAAATATTGTTCACTTTTGGTGTAATATGAAGGAAACTTCTTATAATATTGAAATTCATCATTATCGTTTGGAATAAATGAATTTTCTTCACTATTTAAGCCATAATTATTATAATCAGCTACCTTAAATCACCACGAATTAGCAACCTCATGGTCAGCATAAATAAGTCCGTTTTTTTCCTTATTAATTTTATATTTTTTAAATTCTTTTTCCGTTTTAGCATTTTTTACTTCAATATAATTGCTTTTTTTAAAGTGGATATATTCCGAAGAAATAAGATTGTTAGGATCTCTTTCTCTTTCATGAGGTAATATTTTTTCCTTAGGTTCTATAATAATAGTTTCATTAAAACCACCGTTTCCAAGATATTCTAATTGTCTGGCTTCTCTTAGATAAAAATTATCGAATTTCAAATCTGGATTTACTTCATAAATTTTCTTGGTTTTATTGCTAATAACAGAATAACCTTTATCATTAAATCAATACATTTTACCAGTTAAAAAATTGGGGATACGGTTACTCACGACATCAAACTCTCTAACTATTTTAGTATTTTGTCTACCCGTAAGCTTTATGTAATCGTGCAAAACATAAAAACGTTGTTTCTCTTCATCACTCTGAAATTGATCATTAGAAATTTTAGCCGATATGACAAATAGAGGCATTATAGTTAGTATAGGTAATAATAATTTCATTCTTTTCATAATTGTTCCTTTTTAACATCCATATATATTTAATTTTATTCCAAAATATAATGTAGATACCCAATTCACCAAATAATGAAAATTAGTGACTTATTTTTTGTTAAAAAAAGATAAAAGGCTCTAGTTTTCGCTTTTTCTCTATAAATTTATTTTTTATATAGTTCTTAAAATTAGACTAAATTTATTAACGCCTAAATGCTGCGCATAAAAAAAATAAAAAGGCACAAAATGCCTTTTTGCACGATAAACCGCTTTTTGTTCTGTAAATTAACAGCGCCAACTATTTATCTAAACATATTAAAATAATATGCTTCCCGATCTTTATTCATTTATATTAATCAGGTTCCCCTACCAAAATTTGGGTTTCTAACTCATGGAGTTTACATCGTTGCACCTTAACTAAATAAGCTCGTCTCTGTTGCACTAGTCGTCAATTATTTAAATAACTGCCTAGGCTTATTTGGCCTAGCATGATCACTACTTGCATCGCAGCAAGTGCTAGAGCGGATTTTCCTCTACATAAAATAATTATGCAGCAGTTGGCTGTGCATAATTATTTTACTCTATTTTTATTTTTTTAGCTAAATCCTAATAGAAATCTTCGGGATTAATTTTATCAAGTCCAGACCATGATGAATTCGAACGTTTATTATTTAATTTCATGAATTTACCATAACCGCCTTCTTTTAAAGTTAGTAAGATATATTCTTTTTTAGAAATCTCATATGCTTGTCCGCCCTCGCTAATCTTATATTTAAATCTAGTTAAATTACCCTTTTCTTTATCATTATAACCAGAACTAGTAATTAAATAAGTAATTGATTCAGGACCATAATTACTATCATCAAAGTAAGTTCATGACTTGACAAATAAAAAACCAGATTCACTTACTGCATAATTAGTAAATTGACGACGATCAATATCTTTTGTAAAATAGCTTTGCATACCTGAAAATTTAGAGCTTAAAAACGGAATGGCCGAAATGTTAGTTCCTTCCTGAATCTCTCATAATAACGAACGAACACCTGTATATAAATTAATTTTTCTTTGACTCACATCACGTTGAGCAATATCGGTTTCACGTCCAAATGTTTCAAAAAGAATATAATCAATCGCTACCTTAAAACGATATAACGCCTGCCATTCAGGTGTCTTAGATCTGACTTTAAAACTACTATCTTGAGTATTTTTATTCTTATAATATTCAATACTTAACATTTTAAAGATTTCATTAATCAATGACAGTGCATCAAGGTCGGGAGAAATATTATCTGGATCATCATTTTGAATGTTACTCGTTGAAGTCGAGTTGCTTAATTGTCCAATACTTACAAAATCAAGTAGAGTATTAATATTAGTACGCTTTGTTGGATCGGGATTCATATTAATGTTTCGCAAGCCATTATATAAAACCGAATCTTTTAAATTACTTTTTCCAAATAATAGATTTATAAGCTTAATCAAGCGAGCACCATTAATAGCCTTAGTTTCACCAACAAAAGAAGCAATAATCTTAAGATCATTAAATGAAAATCCGGCCTTAATTTTTTCAATGGCATCAAGGAGTCATTTGACTGGTTCAAATATTGAGAAATTTTTACTATAGCCAACAATATGATCGATAGTTCTCTTAACAACTTTTCGTTTATAAAAATCAGTTTTGATTAATTCTTTAAAAATAGCGCTAATTAATTCTTTGATAAATGAAATATCTTCGGCTGTAACATTTTCCAATTTTAAATAATTTAATACATGACCAATAACAATCTTCATTAAATCATCGTCTTCAACAACTGCTTCAAGTACTTTTGTTACATTATCTTTTAATTTTTGCGAAACTTTTTCTAATGTTTTAGTTACTATTTCACCAATATTTGCTGCTTGGACTTTTGGTTTTGTTAGAAAATCAGATATAACATCGCTAATTAACGTTTTTAAAATTGGTTTGTCTACAAATTTATCAACTATAGTTTGCAATTCGGACTTAGGTATTAAATCCTGTTTTATTTCTTGCCATTTTATCTTTTTAATTTGGTCTTTAAAGATTGTATGAACAACCTCGATTATTGCTTCCTTGCCAACAGTTTCGCTAGAATCAAGTGAACCATTCAAGCCAGTTAATACATTGAATATTGTGCCTTCAATATTCTTTAAAAACTCTTTTTGTTCATCAGAAATAACTGGATTTAGCACATTTTGAGTGTTATTAGATATTGTATGTTGGTTGTTTATTTGATTAGTCAATTTTGGTATATTTCTTTCCAAATAATGATATAAAGAACTAAATTCTTTAACTAACTGTTCTTTTGATATGTTATTTCCAATAAGTGATTTAAACATATCCTCTATATTTTGGGATGTAAATAAAGCCTTTCAATCGATTTTCTTTAACCCTGAAATTATTTTTGATATCAATATATTTTGATCAAAATGGCCCTTTGGGTCAATAATATCAATGTCAACAAGACTCTCAAAAAGCTTACTTATTATGTCTGATACAATATTTTTATTACCTAGATTTTTAATAATTCTGGTACCCAAGTTAGCAATATTTTCAAACTCGTCGCTAGTTGAATCAAATTTTAATTCTGAATGAATTGCATTCAACACAAATTTAACTAAACTATTAATATACGCTTCATCAGAAGTGGCATTAGAAACAATTTTTTTAATAAAGTCACTGATCGAAGACTTATTTAGGTTCAAAAGTTTCTTAATTAATTCATTTATATTATGAATATTCTCTAATGATTTTTGGTCTAAGGAAATTAGTGTATTAATAAAGTTAGTTATAAGGTCCTTAGTATCTTCCTTATCAAAGATAAATTCAATAATCTTTTCTTTTGTTTTGTCAGCAAAATCTCGAGCGTTTGAGTCAACTTTTAAAATAAGATTTGTTAAAAAGTCTAATTTAGTTTTTACATACTCTTTTATTTTTGGAGATTTACGTATCTTTTGAACTAGACTAGGAATTTCTTTTTTGATAGACTCGCGATCAGAGGCATTTAAAATTGAAAATCCAACTTTAATTAATCTAAAAATATCATTTATATTTATCTTAATTCCCTCTTTTTTATTGAACTCAACAATTGTTTTATTCTTTGATTTTTCTTGCAAAGTAACAGATGGAGTAGCAAAAAGTAACTCTAGCTTATCAAAATTATTTATAACTAAAAGAATAATATTAGCTAAGTCATGCGAGTCTAATCCTGATAAGAATTGGTCTAACTTATCTATGTTTATTTTATTAAATATACTAATAAAGTCGAACGCACTATTAAAGTTATATTTCTCAAAATTGAATTGATATTGGTTAATATTTTTAACTAATAATTTAATAGCAGATTTAGTTATAGCGTTGCTTATATTAAGATCTGGAAGGAAATTAATTGCCTTGTTAAATATTGCTTTTAGCGATTCTTTTTGGCCGTTTTTAAATTCAATGCCATTAAGTTTTTCGGCAACAAATTCAACTAAGAAATTAGCAATTGATTGCTTTAATTGTTCGCTTTCTTTTGATAATAAAATATCATTTAGAATTAAGTCTACCTTTTTAATTATCCAATCCTCGTTAACTATGAAGAAATTCTTAAATCAGCCTTCAAAAGAATCTACATTCCTTAGGACATCCTCAAGCAATAATTTTTCAATAATTTCATTGATATTTTGCGAAACAAAATCATTATATTTTAGATTAATAAGATCTTTCGTGTCTTTAATTATTGAAGTAAGAGCTCCTTTTGAATGTTCTCCTAAATTTAAATTAGATAAATTTATATTATCAAACATATTATTAATCAATTGTTTAGGATTAATATTTTTTAAAATAAATTCTAAAAACTCTTTTTTGCCTAACAATACTTTTAAAGTTTCTACAAGTTTTTTTTCACCTAGTGCCTTCTTGTCTTGTTTTATAATTAAAAGATCAAAAATTTGTTCTATATTTTCCTTATTAAAACTAAATGTTTGTTTAAGGGCATCACTCAATTTTTTTTGGAAATCAATATAACTTGATGTATCTGTTAATTCGCTGAGTTTTTCTTCCAAATTATTCTTTAATTTATGGATTAAAGGATTGTTTGAAATAGATTTTAATAATGATTTTAGGTAATTAAGAACTGTTAGATCTTCATTGCCACTTAATTTTATGTTTACTTGTTGTTTTACTAAACTAATTAGATATCTGGCAATCACATCCAGCAATTCCTCGTCACCCAATATACGGTCTAAATTGGTTTTAATGAAATTTAATAAATTATTTGTTTTAACATTTTTAAATAATTTAATCGCAAGTTTATTTGCATCTAAAACTATTGGTTTGTCATCGGCAAATAAACTATTTAAAATCAAAACTAAACCTTGTTTATTTTCTTCATTTAATAAAAGGCTATATGACTTGTTAATAATTAGGCTGGCTAATAGTGAATAATCTCCTTTATTATTTAATATTTCCTTAATAACTGTCTGATTGCCATTTTTAAGAGATTTAGATAGTAAATCAGATAAGAATTTCTTAAAACCTTCATTTTCTTTTAGATCGTAGATAGCATCAACTAAATAAGGTATTAATTCCTTCTTATTTTCAGAAGAAAGTTTGTTCAATATCTTTTGAAATATACCTAAAATTTTTTCAACATTAATGTTTGGAATAGTTTTTTTAGTTGGTTCTTGCAATGAAGATGCTGTAGATTCATCATTTGTTGACTTCTCGTTCAAAGCAAAAAGATGCACAGCATTTAGAAGGAGAGTTTTTAATAATGTTTTTAGCTCATCTTTTGATATCTTGTTAATAAAGAAATCCTCAGATGCTTCAACAATTTTTATAATATCTAAATCATCAATAAAGTCAACAATTTTTGCTCAGTCATATTTATTAAAATCAATACCAAATTTCTTAATATTTGAAGTCATTGTATTTAATAAACTTTCGACCAATGGCCCAAATATTTTTTTATCCTTAACAAAGGCAATTGCTTTTTTGACTATCGATTTGATGTTTCCTTGTTCACTAACACTTAATTTTTTGTAATTAATTTGAGTAGAAATTAAATAAACAACTATATCAACAGTTTTTTGCTCGCTTTGTTGATTAACCAAAATAACATTGTTTATTATGTCTAAAATAAATTCCTTCAAAAATTCCTTATTTTCATTAATTAATAAGAAAAATAATTCATTTAAATTTTTTACATTTTTAATTTTTTCATTTGAAACTGAATTTTTAATTAATTCCTTAATTTTTGGATTTATCTTGTCATCTCATCTTTTAATTATTAATGCCAATACATTATTTAATAACCCTTTAACATCATCTCTAACATTTTGGGGCAGCTTTGCAAAATCAATCTTTTTGGGGATATCCGCAACAATTTTTTTAAGATTTAGCTTGTCAAGAATAAAATCAACATTATTTTCATTTTTTAAAAATATTGATAAAACATTAATAAATTTGTTGAATCCATCTTTTTCTTTTGTATTCTTTAGGCTTAAAAAATCAAGAAACATTTGTATTACACCGGGGTTTGTTGATTCAATCAAAAGATTGCTTAATTCTTCTTTTAGATATAAACCCAGCTTATCAAAAGTGTCAACTTTTGATATATCAATTTTTTTAGTTATCTTCTTAAAATTATCAATAAAGTGTTTAAATAAGTTTGAATCCTTAATGTTTCTTAAAATGCTTTGTATATAAGTTTCGATCAGTTCTTTTTCAACATTGGTTAGTTTTACATTTAACGATGAATTAATGTATGAGGTAAGAACATTCACTAATAATTTAGTATTTTCCTTACTCGATATTTGTTGCAATAAAGTCTCCACTAATGTTATCAATCCATTTTCTTGCACTCTTTTTAAGGTTGAAACAACAAAAGCAAATAGTGAACTTTTGTCATATAACTTGCCATTATCAACAATGTCATTTACCAAAAATTTTAGCTTATCAATAATTATCTTATTATTAACTGATTTATATAATGAAGAATAACTAGACTTTACAAACTCTTCTATATTATTAAATTCGGGATTTGCTGATAGTATTTGTTTCTCATAACCTTGTTTTTTAATGAAATTAATTAATGGATGTATAACAACATAGTCCCCAAGTCTATCTAAAATTTGGTTAAATAAACTACCCTTTGCAGTGATATCATCAATCAATAATGAAAATAAGTCTTTTATATAGTTCTTACCTGTTATATTCAAAATGTTATCAGAATTATTTGCAATATTTCTAAGCAATGTAAGCATAGCTTCTCTCGTTTGATCATCAAGCAGGTTACTTATATTATTTGAATTTATTATGTTTTCCGCTTGCACTAATCCAACTCCGAGATATTTTATTCCATTATAGTATTTATTAAGATCAATATTAGGCGTTCTAGGAACATTGCTAATTAAAGCAAAAAAGACACGATTATTTTTATTGGCATCCTTTGTATTAAATAGCAACCCCTTAACAAATGCTTTAATAAATGAATGTGTATCTAACAACTTATTATCTTTGTATGAATCGAGTGTAGTTTCTACAAAAAGATCAAGAAGTTCATATGAATACTTAAAATCCTTTAGATTTTCCACTGTTGTTTGAATGAAATATTTAATGTCATCAAGTCTTTCTTGCGGCACTCTATAAACATTTTTTAAGGAGGTTGCAATCTTATCAATAATCTTTTTTAGAGATCCCTTATCTTTGGTTAATCAATCAACAATTGCTTGAAATAGAGAAATAATTTCTTTCTTAGAGTCCCTCAAAATATCATTTATGAAACCATCAAAATTAGTATTAGCAAAATATAATTCGCTTTTGCTTAATAAATTATCCACTGCCTTATTAACAAGATTGTCAAATTTTACAACTATATTTTTATCTATTGTTTTCTTATCTCATAATGGCAATAGCTCTTGTGGAAATAGTTGCTTAATAGATTTATTTGAAAATAATATTTTAATTAATGACGCTAAATTTTGTCTAATAAAAACCTTATTTTCAATTTTAGATAAATAGTTAGAATTTAATACTGATTTTAAGATTAAGTATATACTGTTTTTATCTTGAAATTCTTGCGTAAGAATTTTCCTAATTTCAGATGTTAAAGTATTTTGAGGAGATTTTTTTGCCAATAATTGTGAAACCTTGATATTTGCCTTATTAAGAAAGTGTTGAACATAAACTGAATCAAACAGCTGTTCAAATAATGAAACTATTAAATTATTTTTATGATTAGATATCAATGAATTTATTAATTCATTAAATCATGTTTTTGCCTCTTTATCATTAATGCCAATAATTGAAAGAACGTTATCAATAAAAGTTTTAAGTTGTTCATTATTTAGCATTTTTATTTTACTACTAAATTCAGCCAAAACAGTTTGAGCAAAAACATTGCTTGATTCAGAAGCAATAAGACTACTATTTTTTGAATTTTTTTCAAATGGATACGGTTTCTTAAATGTATCTACATTATTTCCAACTACTCCAAAAATTAATGATTTAATTGTTGTTGCTTTTTTTATAAATGAAATTGCTTTATTGTGATTTGAAAATTCATTGTTATTGAATAATGAATTATATTCTGTAATATTTGTAGACATTTTTGCAAATATGTCTTGCGCAAGTTTTTTATAACCGTTGACACTTGGAAAGATACTTAAATAATCAGTCGAAAATTGTTCAGCATTTTCATAAATGCTATTTTCAGATGAAAAACTATAATAGTTTAAACTCTCACTGTCGGCGATATTGCTAATTGTTTTATTCAATAAATCTGTTGTTGTTTTCAAAACGTTATTTTGAAAATTACCTTGAATATTGATAGTATGAATTAAGGGCGCACTATATCCAATTAGATTGATATTTATATTAGGATTTATTTGTTTTATTTCCCTAACTATCTCTGTATAATTTTTTGACAATTGTGCAATTCTTGCTGAAATAATTTTATTATAGCCTACAATAAATTGATTTTCTTCTTTTTTATCTTTAAATTGTCTTAATACTAATGACAAAATTTCATCTTTCTTAAAGATATCATTAAATCCTAATGAAATGGTTATAAAATTTGATTCTTTAATATTACTAATAACCTTTTCACTATTCAAATTAGCATTATACAAACCTAATTTTTTATTTAGATTTATTACCTCATTAAATTCATTTAAATTGCTAGTATTGGTTGGTTTTAATAAATGCAATCAAGCATCAGTAGTAGAATAAGATAAACCTAGATTTTCATATCTATTTAATATTGTTTCATCATCATTGATTAGCGAGATTGAATTAGCTAAATATGAGGCATATGAAATTCCGTATACTTCATTATCTTCTTTGCTAAAAAAGTTATTACTATGAGCATTAAAACTATTATTATTTCCAGCTGCATAATCATCACCGATGGCAACATAATTTATTTTTCCGCTAACTGGTTTTTGAATATTTTTCTTTTGAATTTTAGGTTTTGCTTGATCTGGTGCTTTTTTATTATCACAAGAAATAGAAGTAATTGGGATTACTAATCCAAGTGATAAACCAACAGTTATTTTAGTAACTTTTTTAATCATTTCTTTCGTTTTCATGAGAAACCTCCTAACCAATCGATACATCTTCATAGATATATTGATAGTATTCTGGCGCTTTTCTTCCTCGACCAAATATTTTGATAGTCTGAGGAATACCAAATTGCCCAATTATCATGATAAAAATAAGACTTAATTTGCCAGCAATATGCAAGTTGTGTGAATTTGAAGATAGTCCTGTTGTCAAACCAGTATTACCAAAAGCTGAGCATGCTTCAAATGTTGCAAAAATAATTGGATAATTAACATCACCAATTTGTTTAGTTTGAGTCGGAAGAGTTGAATAACTAACAATTGATACAATAAATATCAAGACAATAGATAGAGTAAAAACATTAACTGCTTTAATAAGAGTTTCCTTACCAATTTGTCTCTTAAAGGCGTTAATTCTACTGCGGCCAGTCATCATTGTAACTATGCTTAGAAAAATAACTGCTATTGTTGTATTTCGAATACCACCTGCAGTTGAAACTGGTGAAAAGCCGATAAACATAAGGATGCTATGTAATAAAACGGTTGAGTGTGTAAAATTATAGTAATTTACAGTTGAAAAACCAGCAGATCTAGTTGAACTAACTTGAAAGTATATAGCAAATAGTTTGTCGCCCACAGTTCCATATTCCTTTTGATATCAAAAAGTAGTTTCTGATTTAGAACTATATTCCAATATAACACTTATGCTAAAACCTAATACAGTAGTAATTAGATAAGTTATTATTGTAAATTTAGTGAATAAATTAAATCTATGATGTGGTTGGTCTAACTTGACTGATTGAATTTTTTTTCATATATCATAAATCACTGGGAAGCCTATTCCGCCAATCAAAAAGGTTATTATTGTCACTATTTGAAAAGCATAATCATTATAAAAAGGTTGTAAACTCTTATTTCCAAACAAGTCAAATCCCGCATTATTTATTGAGCTAATCGCATGAAAAAATCCATACTTTAATGATTGAAGAAAGTTATTATATGGTATCTCATTAGCCTTCAAAACGACTTTATTATTAAACAATAAAGGGCTAGTTTCTTTTAACTCTTGTGTTATAAAATTTGAATTTGGTCTCAAATATAAAAGCATTGTAAAGATAAATGAAGCAACAGCAGTTGTAATAATTAAGAACGAAATTGCTATCTTAATCATCTTTCTTGTTTCACTAACAGTTATAGAACCTCTTTCTGTTTGAGAAACCATATTGCTAAAGATGTTAGATCTCAAACCCAATATAGATTGAAAAATGTAAATCTTAAATGTAAATATTCCAATTCCACCAACAACCATACTTAAGGCAATTAAAAACTGGCCAAAGGTATTAAATGTATCGGATGTGACTAATGGCGTTAGCCCGGTGTCGCTAAATGCTGATGAAGATACGAAAAGTGCATCTATATATTTAACTGGTTCCTTTATATCGGCCTTATGGGATATGTTTCAGAATAACAAAAGTGACATAAGAATAGTAAATAAGATATATATTATAAAAATATATCTTACCACCCCAAGCTTACGTAAAAATCTTAGGAAAATATTAGTTTTTTTAGGTATATGATGCTTTTTTATCATTGCTATATTATATAGCAAAAGGTAAAAAAATATATTTTTGGTGAAATTGACTAAAAAAATTTAAATGTTAAAATTTAAAAAGGCAACTTAAATTAAAAAGAAAAATTTAATAATTTATATCTGCAGACAACTAGATTGAATAGTTCAATCATTTGCTAGGGTTATCTTTTTGAAATTACTTTACTTTATTTAAATATAAAAGTCTTAAAATTTATTAGTATATGATTTTGTAATCATCAAAATAGTTTAGGAGAAAATATGAAACTTTTTAAAAAGGCAAGGGAAATTTGTGTAATCGGCATTGGCCGTTTTGGACAAGCGGTTGTAAGAAAACTTCTTTTAGATAGAACGAACAATATTCGATTAGTACTAATTGACCAAGATGAAAAACACCTTCTACCATTTAAAGATGAAGTTGAAAACATTTACGTCGCTGATTGTGCTGATAAAAAAACTCTTGAATCAATTAATGTTAAGGAATTTGATGTCGTTATCGTTGCGACATCAGACAACATTGAAATTGTTGCAGCGCTAGCAGAAATAGGTGTGCAAACAGTAATTGCAAGAGCATCAAATTCTCGTCATTCACGTGTCTTAAAACAAATTGGTGTCAAGTGAATTGTTTCTCCAGAGGAAGAAGCAGGAACAAAAACAGCTATCCTAGTTTCGGATAATGCTTTGACAAATTTTTCGGAATGTATTACTGAAATTCAAGATGGATTTGTTAGTTCAAAAGTCGGGATTAAAAATCATGAAATAATTGGCAAGAAAATTAGAGAAACAGAATTTAGAAGCAAATACTCCGTATCAGTTTCATTAATTCAAAGAGGCGAAAGTTGATTTCTTCCTAGCGGCGACTTTGAAATAGAAAATGGTGACCTAATTACGTTTATTGGTAAACTTGAAGATATTATAAGAGTGACGGAATTTTGTACCAAATCAAAATAATCTAAATAAAATAAGGAGAAAATATAAAAATATGTCAGAAATTAATTTTGAATTAATTAACAAGTTTGAAGAAAATTATGAAAATAATATGAATAACAAAATTATTGAATCAGCCATTTTTAAAAATGGATTAAAACAAAGCTCAATAAACAATGAGGCAATAAAAAAACATAATTTTGTTTTTTCTCATGAAACAAAAGTAGGGAATATTACTAATCAAAAAGCGTCAGGAAGATGTTGAATTTTTGCTGGCTTAAACTCTATTAGAACTAAACTAATGGAAGAATTTAATGTTGAATCATTAGAACTTTCACAAAACTATATTCATTTCTTTGATAAATTAGAAAAGGCAAATTTCTACTTAAATTGAATTGAAAATGAAGGACTAAAATTAGAGAATGAAGATCGCCTATTTAGATATTTTAATACTAACCCAGTTTCAGATGGTGGCTATTGAGATTTCTTTACAAATCTTATTAAGAAATATGGAATTGTAACAAAAGATGCAATGAATGAATCATTCAGTTCTGAAGCCACGAGTGAAATGGTAGAACAAATTAATTGAAGATTAAAGGCTTATACTGCTAAGATGAGACAAACATTTTTGCAAACAAATGATTTAAATAAAGTTTCTTTACTAAAAGAAAAAGCACTAGAAGATGTTTATAACATTTTAGTAAAATCATTAGGTAAACCACCAAAGGAATTCAAATTCGAATATATGAATAAGGATAAAAAATATGTATCATTAGATAAAATGACACCAGTTGAGTTTTATCAAAAATACCTAAGCAAACATATTGAAACAAAAATCACTCTTGTATCTGATCCGAGAAATAAGTTTCCACATAATTCTGTTATCCAAGCCCCTCTATGCAATAATATGGTTGGCGGTACTCCCTTAACAATGATTAATATTGATATCGAGATAATGAAAAAAGTTATGATTAATCAAATTAAAGCAGGGGACCCAGTATGATTTGGATGCGATGTTTCTACATTTGGAAATAGAGAGGGCATCCTAGATTCCGAACTTTACAATTTTGATCTAACACTAACAAAAACGCCAGACTTCTCAAAAGCTGAAAAATTCGAATCAAGAGCTTCAGTAATTGCTCATGCAATGAATATGGTAGGAGTAAACCTAGATTCCCAAGGAAAAGCAATTAATTGAAAGGTCGAAAATAGTTGAGGAAGCGATCGGGGATCAAAAGGTTTTTGGTCAATGAGCGACCAATGATTTACTGATTATAATTACATGGCTATTGTTGATAAAAAATATTTAGATAAAGAAATAATTGAATCATTTAATAAACCTATTTTTACGATTTCTCCATTTGATCCACTATGTGATGAATAATTAATAGCAAAATACCAGTTTAATAGCTTGGTATTTTTTTCCTTTTGTAATCATAATATTTATTAATTAAATTATAATTAATAATTATTTATTAAGGAGTTTTATGATTTCAATTGATATGGCTAAAATTAATAGATTTATAAATATATCCACCAACGCCATTAAAAAAATTTTACACCCAATTGAAATTGAAGAATATTTAAAAATCAGCGACTCTAAAAAACCAATATTTTTAGCAACCAGATGAGCATTAAAAGAGTGCATATTCAAAATTGACAATTCAATATTCAGTTTTAAAAACATACTAATCAAAAAAACGAATGCTGGAAGATATACATATGCCAATTACCAATTATCTACAACTAGTGAAGATGGTTATGTTGTTGCTGTTGCATTTAAATCCTAAAAAATAAAACAAGGAGAAAAAACTTATGACACTAAAAACAAGAAAATTTCTTAGATTTATTCCTTTACTACACAACTTTGTGAGACTTTTGGCAAAAGCAAAAAGAAATAGAGTAATGCCAGATTATTATAAAGACGTGGAAAAACAACATTTTATCCACAAATATAGTTCAAATATTTTGCGACACCTGAATGTCGAGGTTGAAGTTGAAGGATTTGAAAATATTCCAAGTGGGCCTTGTTTCTTAACGCCTAATCATTCAACTTATCTAGATCCTTTAATTATTGCTTCAGCTTTATGAAACCATGGTAATGGCGAAAGAAAATCAAAACCAATGACATTTGTTGCTAGAGAGGAAGCTAAACAAAAGAAATCAATTTACAAAATTAGTCAACTAATTAGCACCTTTTACATAAATACACAAAAGCCAAAGGAAGCGTTAGCAATTCTAAGAGATTTTGGGCAATATGTTAAAAAACACCAAACTTGTGGTGTTATTTTCCCTGAAGGCACTAGAACAAGAGATGGCAAGATAGCTCATTTTAATAGTGGTGTATTTCTAACAGCTCAATCAACCTACATTCCCCTTGTACCAGTAACAATAAATAATGCAGCTAATGCTCTTGATAATAAAAGACGAGGAAAGCTTGTTGTTAAGGTAATTTTTCACCCTTCAATAAAACCTCAACAATTTCAAACATTAGATAAAAAAGATTTTGCTAACTGAGTTAAAAATATTGTTTCAAGCAAATATCAAGATCAAAATATCTCATCAGATGAAACCATAAAAAATACTTTTACGAAAAGAAAATAGAGAATAATCAATATTATGAACCATACAAACACACCAAAATCAGGTAAATTATCTTCAGAAGATGACAAAAAAATAAACACAAGTACCGAAAGCGATAAACATATTTTTAAACTTTCTAATTTTGATGGTCCACTTGACCTTTTAGTAACGCTAATAAGAGAAAAGAATATTAGTATTTTTGAGGTAGATTTAATTGAATTGACTGCTCAATATTTAGAAATTATTAAACACATAGAAAGTTATGAAATTGATCTTGCATCAGAATATTTAGTTATGGCTGCAACACTAGTTCAATTAAAAGCAAGGATGTTACTACAAGACCCAGAAGCAGAAGAAGAAATCAAACAAGAAAAGAAAAGATTGCTTGAACAAATTGCGGAATATGAAAAGTTTAAGGAAATTTCCTCAATATTAAAAAAACAAGAAGAACAAAGACAAAACTTGTTTTCAAAAGAACCAGAAGAAACCGAGGAATTTGTTAAAGAAGTTGATTCAACAATTCTTGATGGACATTCTAATAGCTCGAAGTTAGTTATAACATTAAGAAAAATGTTTGAACGAACATATTCGGAATTAATTAGAAATATTACTATATCAACAGTTGCTGTAAATCCTGAGGATCAAAAAAAGAGAATAATCAGTCTTTTTGTTGATAAAAATGAGGTTATGTTTAATGAGATTTTTAATGTACCAACAATAGGCCATTTTGTCATAACAATGTTGGCCGTTTTGGATCTCGCAAGACAACAAATTGTTATTTTAGAACAAGATGTTGATGAAGGTATTATCAAATTTACAAAAGGAATAGAATATGAAGAATAAAATAATTGAAGCACTACTATTCGTTCAAGGAAGTGAAGGATTAAGTTCGGAACAAGTGAAAGATATTTTTAAATTAAACACCATCCAAGAAGGCAGAAAAATATTAAGAGATTTCAAGACTTTTTTTAATAACCAAGATCATGGTATTAAGGTTTATGAATTCAATGATGTTTATAAATTTCTTACAGTTGAGGCTGTAAAGGAATATATATCTGAACTAGTTACAATTGTCAAGAAACAAAGACTTTCAAATGCAGCTATTGAAGTAGCTGGAATTGTTGCATATAAACAACCAGTAACTCGTTCAATGATTTCAAACATTAGAGGTGTTGTTAGTGACGGAATTGTTGCAAGTTTATTAGAAAAAGGAATTATTGAGGAGGTAGGTGTAGCTCAAACCCCAGGTAATCCCATCATTTATGGAATAACTAACAAATTTTATGATTATTTTAAAATTAAAACACTAGCTGAACTTCCTCCTTTTCCTGAATTTAGCCGCTACTCGAATATCGAAGAAGAAATGGCTGATGAAAATTTTGACTTATTTGATTCTCAAAGAGTCGACGCATCCAATAATGAATTATTTGTAGAGGAAACATATAATGAATAAATTTAGAGCAAAAAAAGATGATGTGGATCGTATTCTTTATAAATACATATTAAAAGTATGTGACAATGTCCCGAAATCACGAATTGAAAAAATTTTCCGTGAAAAAGACATAAGAGTAAATGGAGTTAAAACTAACGATAAACAATATAAATTACAGTTAGACGATGAAATTATTGTTTATGGAATCTCTGAAATTCAAAAACCAAAAAAGAGAAATACTGCAAATATTAATTTTAAAGTTATATATGAGGATAAAAATATTTTAATTGTTGATAAAGCAATAAACATTGCAATGCATTCAGAAGAAAATTGCCTAGATGACCAAGTTCATAAATATCTAAATTTTAAAAAAACTTCTTCTTTTGTACCGGCTTCAATCGGCCGAATTGATAAAAAAACTAGTGGTTTAGTGGTATATGCAAAGAACTATAAAACCTTAGTAGTTTTTGATGAGTATCAAAAATATTTTGAAAAAATTTATCAATTTGTTGCAGACTTTAACGAAGAAAAGCTTGACATAACTGTACGCCTTGAAAAAGATATTAAAAATGAAAAAATGCGAGTAAATCCAGATTTTGGAATAAAAGCTAGAACCATCTTCTTCAAGGAAGGAAACCGTAGTTACGCTCAAATTGTTACAGGAAAAAAGCACCAAATCAGGGCTACTCTTGAATATCTAAAATCTCCAATTTTGGGAGATACTAAATATGGTGGAAAAAAAGCAAAAAGATTATATTTGCATTCATATTCAATAAAATTTCAAAATTTACCTGATGAATTTAATGAATACAATAATCAAATTTTTATATCTCAACCGCGTTGATAAAAAGGACCAAAAATGAACGATGAAGAACTAAAAACAATAGCAAATAATTTATTACTAGACCCATCTGATGAAGTTATTAATATGGCCAAAAAATTATTAGATTCAATTAACCAATCGCTAACTGATCTTGACGAAATAAATCTAGCCAATATAAAACCGTTATCGCATATCAACGAATCTAAAATTTCTTTTAATGATTTAAGAGACGACGAAATATGTGATTGCACTAAAATTGACAAAGAAAAACTTCTTAAAAACGCATATAATAGCAATGAAGATCTAGTTATTATGAAAAGAGTTGTTCATGAAGAATAAAAATATTCAAAATATAATTGATAAATTATTACAAGATGATAATAATGCTATATCCTACATTTTCAAAGATGCTAAATTAAATGATAGTAGTCTTCCACTATCCAATACAATATACACAATAAAGGATAACTATGCTGACATAAATGTTGAATGTAAAGCCTCGAGCTTGTTTTTGTGCAATTTCAGACCAGGATATAAAGCTAGTGTTATTAAATTGCTTGAAGAAAATGGGTCAACATGTGTTGCTAGAACAAATCTTGATGAATTCGGTCTCGGGGGATCGGGGGAGTATTCTGCCTTTGGTTTAATAAAAAATCCTTTAAATAAAGAATATCTAGTTGGTGGATCATCGTCAGGAGCTGCTGCCACTTTTAGTAAAGATATTGACTTTGCAATTGGTTCAGATACCGGAGACTCTGTAAGAAAACCTGCTTCAAATATCGGTGAGATTGGATTTAAACCATCATATGGAGCAATTAGCAGATATGGACTTTTTGCATTTGCCTCTTCATTAGATACTGTGGCTTATTTTACACACAACATTAAGGACCTAATAAAATTATCATCAATATTGTATAAGCAAGATCTGAAAAATGATTTAACTTCAATTGATCTTAGCTTTAAATATGATGAGATTAAAGAAGAAAAGCCAAAATCTATTGCCTATTTAGATTGTTTTGATAAACTTAATCCAGAAATTGCTAAATCATACAAAAACTTTCTTAATGTGATGGAAAAAGATGGAATTAAACTAATTAAAATTAAAGAAAATATAAAGATTCTTAACTCAATAGATGTAGTTTACAAAATAATAGCCTTTTCAGAAGCATCTTCAAATCTCGCCAATCTTACTGGTGTTTCCTTCGGATTAAGAGAAGAGGGCAAAGATTGGATTGATACATTCAAAAAAACCAGATCAAAATATCTGGGCAAAATGGTTCAATCACGTCTAATTCTAGGATCTTTTTTTCTCAAAGCCAATAATCAAATTAGATACTTTGTAAAAGCCAAAAAGATGCGAAGAGTCTTGGTTGAATATTTTGAAAATATTCATAACACAGCTGATGTTTTTGTTTATCCTGCCTCTAATGATGTTGCTCCCAATATTAAAAATGGGTCAAAATATAAATCATATTTAGATTTTATTTTAACTTATGCAAATCTAGTTGGGAATCCATCATTAACAATGAAACTTGGTATTGATTTAAAAAACCATTTACCATTCAATATTGCTTTTGATACAAAAAGAAATAATGACAAAAAGTTATTTAGCCAAGCATTATATTTTGAAAAAAAACTAGGAGAAATAAATGGATAAAAATTGAGAATTAGTTATTGGTATTGAAATACATATTGAACTTAATACAAAAACTAAAATGTTTTCATCACAACCTAATCTTTATACATCCAACCCTAATATTTATGTATCGCACATTGATTTAGCATATCCTGGTTCATTACCGATCGTAAATAAACAAGCCATCATTAAGGGAATAAAATTGGCAAAAGCTTTAAATATGGAAATCGACCATAATATTCGTTTTGATAGAAAAAACTATTTTTATCCAGATTTAACAAAAGGCTACCAAATTACACAACAATTTAATCCAATTGGCAAAAATGGAAAAATAAAAATTAAAGTCAATAATGAATGAAAAGATATTGAAATTGAGAGAATTCACCTAGAGGAAGATACAGCTAAATCTCTTCATGAAGGCAATCAAACCTTACTAAACTACAATCGTTCAGGTGTTCCGTTAATCGAGATTGTCTCTAATCCAGTTCTTCATAGTGCTAAAGAAGCGGTCGCATATGTTGATGCAATAAGAAAAATTGTGCTAGCTCTTGACATTTCCGATGCCAAAATGAATGAAGGTAGCTTAAGAGTTGATTTAAATATTTCTGTTAGAAAAAAAGGAACTAATGACCTAAACACAAGAGTTGAAGTAAAAAATTTAAACTCAATTTCCAATATTGAAAAAGCAATAGAATATGAATATAATTGGCAAACATCATGTTATGAAAGCGGCCAAACTTTCTCGCAACAAACAAAAAGATTTGATGAATCTAAACTAAAAACTATAACAATGCGTTCAAAATCTGACTCAATTGATTATAAATATTTTCCAGACCCCAATATCCCTTGTATCGAACTAAAACCAGAATTTGTTGATAGCATTACCATTGAAGAACTACCATATGAAAGAGAAATGCGTTATCTAAAATATGGGTTAAATAATGTTCAAATTATGCAATTAATTGAAAATATGGAATATGCAAGTTTCATTGATGTGCTCAACACAACAGATTTTAAAAAGAGCGTGAATATTTTCTTTGCCGAAATCGTTTCATTTCTAAATCAGAATAATTTGTTATTATCAAAGCTAAAACTAAATATTGATGTTATGTCAAAAATCATTCAATATGCAATAGATGAAAAAATACAAAAGACCAGCATAAAAACCATCCTAAGTATTTTAATTAATCAAAACGAAAACAATGATATTGATGAAATAATTAAACAAAATAACCTTTTCATTGAACACAAGGAAATTTCATTAACAGATATTATTAAAGAAATTTTAAATGAATTCCCAACTTTAAACAAAGAATTTGAAATAAATTTCAACAGAGCTTCAAAATTTATGCTTGGCCAAGTAATGAAAAAAACTGCTGGGAAAGCAAATGCAATTGAGCTAAGCCAAATAATTAAGGATCTTTATGAAAAAAAGGAATAAAAACTTACTCCAGACCGGTTGAAATAATGATAAAAACCAAGAAAAAAAACTAAATAATAATGCTAATTCTATTTCAGCAAAACAAGTAATAAAAAATAAAAATAAACAAAACTTTTTTGAAAAGGTTTTAAAGGCAATTATATATGGGATTCTCTTTGTTGCTATTCCAAATTACTTGCGAAGTTCGAAAGTAAAAGGAAAAGAAATAGTTAGATCGACATATGCTAAAATAAACTCAAATGAATTTGCCTTTGTTCCAACAGGATACGCAATGTACCTTTTTCTTTCATTTATACCGACTCTAGGTTTAGTTATAGGAATTATTGGAGCAATAAATTCTCAGTTAGAGATTGTTATCAAAGTCACAATTCTAGGCCAGCTAATTCCCGGTATTGAAAACGTTATTCCGGCATTTTCAGAAATTTGAAGTAGCCCAGGCGGAATTGCTGCATTTATTTTTCTTACCATATCTATATTGTGAATATCATCAAAGGGCTATAGCAAATTTATTTGATCATTTGATGCTCTATACGAACAAAAAACTTCATCCTCAATGTGGAGAACACGAATCAAGGGATTTATAACAAGCATAATTATCACAGTATTACTCGTAGTTTTTTTATTAGTTACATCAGCTTTTCTTAACTTTATATTAAAGAATGTATTTAGTATTAATGTTGATCACACAACAACACTTAAAATGTTGCCCTGAGAATTTCAACTTATTTTTTGAATTCCAACAGTTTTATTTTTACCCATAATAACATATGTAGCATTTTTATTTTTCTTTAAATTTGCACCTAACTTTAAACTAAAATTTTCACATGTAAATCCCGGCGCACTAATAGTAACAGTGCCAACTACCCTATACATTTTAATTTTTGGATCTCTAACCTCAGTATTTGATTATAAGAAATTTGGTGTTGTCGCATCATTTATGTATATCATTTTATTACTAAGTGTTATGTCGTATTTTATCTACACTGGCGTAATAGTTAATTCTAGCTTTTATAAAACTTTTATTAATTTACCCATTCTCGAGAAAAATAAGTGATTTTCAAGAAAATATTAGCAAAGCATAACCATACTTTATAAGTAGTTTCAGAATATAATAATATAATTATTATTAAAAAGATAGCGAAGGAAAAGCATGAATTCAAAGTTACCAGGCGGCTTGAGTCATTATATTAGATGGCTAAGATCACAAACAAATATTTCATTCAAAAAATGAAACCCAAAAAGAATTGCCTTTGTGGGTGTTTTAATTGCCATCTCTGTTGTTTTCTTTCTAATTTCAGTAAGAATTTTACCAATTAGCGCCCTACCATCATTTAAATTTGGTTTTATAGGCCTACCAATAAAAATTACAGGCTTTATTTTCGGACCGTTTGTCGGAATGATCACAGGAGTATTGGCAGATTTCATTTCATTTGCCCTAGTTCCTACATATTATAGTTTCTTATATACTATTGCAGTGGCCATTGCTGGATTTATTCCAGGAATAGCATCATATTACTTTTTTAACATAAATGAACTTTTCTTTTCAAGAAACTACCGAATATATAAATATAAACAAATTGTAGAATTTTTTAAAATTCAGTTTGCTGAAGCACTAGCAAAAGGGAATTCTGAAGATTTACAATATTTTTCAGAAAAAATTGCATTCTATGAAGTTAAAATCATTATTTTAGAGAACAAGCCAAGACCTACGGCAATGATGAATTTCTCATTTATTTCTACTTTAGTGCTATTATCCTTGCAAATTTTAATCATTGTAACTATATTTTCTAAACTTGACAATTCAATATTCGAACACAATCGTTTTGTTAAAAATAAAACATTTTATATTCTACTAACGACATCTGGTTTTATTGGAATGATTTTATTTGTTGTTATATATCGCCTTTTTGTGAGAAAAAAATACCAAACGTTCCTTGAGGTTATGGCTATTATTTCATTTAGCGCTCTACTAGAACTGGCAAACACCGTGTTACTCGCATGAGCCGATACTCAAACATTAAAAACTGATTTTTGAGTTAATTTTACTGGTCAAACATTAACGGGTCCTGTTAAGATTTTCTTTAATCTAGCTGTCATACTTGCAACATATAGAGTTGTTGCATCGCTAGTTAAAACAAAGGAAGGTGACAGATTCTAATGAATAAGAAAAAAATTACTGGTTTTAGAGTTCAAGAACTAAAAAAAATAAATAAGATCAAAAAAAACAATTATTACTCATTCGAATATCTTATTAATGATTTAAATTTTAAGCTTTCTAAAAGCAGTATTTTAGGCATTATTGCCGATAATATTCAATCTAAAAAAAACATTTTCAATCTCTTGATAGATAGAGATAATAAAATCAAAGATTTTCAAGGATTTATCGAATTTAAACAAGATGATGAAAATTTCTATATGATAGATTCAAACCAAAATTTCCGTGATAATCTTGCATATGGCTTTGAAAGCGATGAGCTATTTGAAACAAAATCAGAAGAAACTGTTTTTGCTTATCTGAAAAACTATATAAAAGAAAATAAAGTTACTAGCTCATTTAATAATATCTTTAAAAATAGTTGAAAAGATGTCTACCAAGATTCGAGATACCATTTTAGATTAGAATATTCTAAAACAAATTACCAACTTCAATACTCATTAGAACCATTAGTAAATGAATTAAAATTAATACTCTCAAAAAATAATGCGCAAAATCTTAATAAATTAAATCAAAATGACCAAATTTTACTAATGCAAAATCTCTCAGGCATTATTCATAATATCGCAAAAAATATACAAAATCATGAGCAATCCTTCTTTACATATATAGAGCAAACAATAAAGAACTATGTTTCTGGAAAGTCGTTAATGCAATATAATGAATATAAAGAAGCCAAAACTAATTATCTTGAAATATGTTCCAAAAAAGACATAAACTCAAATCATGGTTTTAAAAGTAAATTACTAACTAAGATAAAAAAAATAATAGACAAATTAAAAGAAAAAAAACAAGTTAAAAAGGAAAATAATAAATATTTTTCTAGATTAAGAAAAAGCTTCAGCAGTGAAATTCTTTTAAATAAATTTCATTTAAAAACAAATCTTAAAATTGATTCTTTTAATCACTATTATGGTAGATATTATATTAATAAAATAATACAGCGTTTTTTAACAAAACATTTCTTTCTAATTTCGCTTCTAAATCGCACTTCCCTACTTTCGTTTATTGATGATTTATATGATTTGAGAAAAAATATAATCAATGAAATTAGTTTATTAGGAACTTACTGAACTAGAACACAATTAAAAAAGCAAATAAAATTAATTGCTAATTCAATGATAACCAACAATTTTAGTTCATTTATCGAAAGATTTAAATCGCTAAAAAATAAAAAAAATCACTCCCCAAGCTTATTACTTGTAGACAAAGAAGACAATAATGAGAAAACTAGCGATTATATTGATATTTCAACAATTAAGGAATACGAGTATAAGTTTGAAGAAAAACAAGCGGAATTTCATTGAAATGTTGAAAATATCGGTAAAAGTATTAGGGATGAAACAAAAAATTACAATTCGAAATTAGCAAATGTTTTTCAAAATAATATAGAAAATGCTAAAAAAATATTTAAAAATATAAAAGAATTATTAACCAACCTCCACTCATTGAATAAAATTGAATTTGAAGAAGATTTTAATCAAGAATTAACCTTTTTGAATCCTTTTTTAAGAGCATTTTTTAATCTAAAAGAATTAAACTTCTTACTTAATAATCTTTTTAATCAGTTTCTAATCTATAAAAGAATTTTTGAAACAAGCGACGCTGAAGAAGCGATGAAAAGAATTATTTTTAAATCCAATATTTATAGAATCCTTTTAAATGCAAACCTTTCATTGGACAAACTTACAATGAAATTGTCTTATCTTTCTAAGGATGAAAAAATTGCTCTTGAGCTAAGTAAAATTTTAATCAACAATCCAAGCTTAATTGTAATCGGAAACAACATTGATAAAATTGATGCTAAAAACCAAATCGAAGTACTTAATAAAATAAATGAATACATTCTTGAAAATGAAGCCATCGGGATTTACTTATTAAGTGATATAAAAACGGCCAGTAAGTTAACAACAGATTTGCAAATAATGATAAACTCGCGAATTATTGAGAGAGGTAAAACAAACATTGTTGTAGACAACCCGATAAATCCGGTTGTTAAAAAAATGTTAGACAAAAAAGATGATTACCTATTATCTAACTATGAAGAATTTATTGATAATATTGATGAAATTGAAAATATTTTTGAATATGAAATTGAACCAGATCATTATATAAGTTGCAAGTGAAATCAATTATCTAAATGAATAAACAAAGATAACACTCAGAATAAAAAAATAAGAGATATTTTTTCATTTGATCGCTCATTAAATAAGAATGAAAAAGCTATTAAGGATAAAAGAAATTACGATGAGGAGAAAATTATTGATTTCAGTATACAAAACATTGCTACAAATTTAGGAGATAACATGGATAAGAATTTTAATCACAAACTCGTTGAACAAGGACGCCATCAAAAGTGAATAGATATGAAAACCTTTTCAACACATGATATCAAAAAACCTCCTTTTACAATAATTTTGCCGCCTCCAAATGTAACTGGAAAGCTTCATATCGGGCACGCCTTAGATACATATATTCAAGATACAATTATTAGATATAAAAAAATAAAAGGATTTGATGTTATGTGAGTGGCTGGTAAAGACCATGCAGGCATCGCAACACAAGCCGTTGTTGAAAAAAGATTATCAGAGAGCGGAAGAAATAAATATCAACTAGGACGAGAAAAATTTATTAAAGAGATTTGAAAATGAAAAGATGAATATTCGCAAAACATTAATGACCAATGAGCAAAACTTGGATTAGCGCTTGATTATAATAGCGAACGATTTACTCTTGATAAGGATGCATCAGAAGCGGTTGCAAAAGTCTTTATTGATATGTATAATAAAGGATTGATTTATCGTGATACAAAAGCAATTTTGTGGGATCCAAAGCTAAAAACCGCATTATCTAATATTGAGGTAATACCCACTGAAACTAATCAAAAAATGTATTACATTAAATATCCATTTAAAAATGATAAGAATAATTACTTGCTTGTAGCTACCACCCGTGTTGAAACGATGTTTTCCGATGTTGCAATTGCCTTAAATCCAAATGATGAACGTTTTAATTCACTAAAAAATAAAACAGTAATTCATCCATTAACCAAAAAAGAAATTCCAATTATTAGTTCAGAAAATATTGATCCCAATTTTGGGACAGGGGCGATGAAAGTTTCAGCTCATGCTATTGATGACATTGAAATTATCAAAAACTATGGTCTTAGCATCAACGAGTGTATTAACGATGATGGTTTAATGAACTCATTAGCGAAGGAGTTTCAGGGTTTAGACCGTTTCGAAGCAAGAATAAAAATTGCACAATATCTTGAAACAAAAGGTTTTATTTACAAGACAGAAAATATTATTTCAAATATTGGCTATAGTGAAAGAACCAAAGAACCAATCGAAATATTAGTAAAACCACAATGATTTGTAAAAATGAATTCACTTTCAGAACAACTTCTAAAAAATCTAGATTCTATGGAAGGTGTAAAAATAATACCTAAACGATTTAAGGATAATCTAGTCAAATGAATGGAAAATGTTCATGATTGAACAATTAGCAGACAAATTTGGTGAGGTCATAGAATTCCGGTATGATACAAAGGTAACGAAATTAAAGTACAAACTGAAAAACCTGGTAATGAATGAATTCAAGATAGCGATGTTTTAGACACTTGATTTAGCTCAGCATTAGCGCCTTTTGTATTTTTGGGCTGACCACAATCATCAGAAAAATTAAAAAGATACTTTCCTACAAGTTTATTAGTAACGGGATATGATATTATCTTCTTTTGAGTATCAAGAATGTATTTTCAAAGCCTAGAATTTATGGACAAGATACCATTTAAAGAGGTTTTATTACATGGGTTAGTAAGGGATTCGCACGGACGCAAAATGTCTAAATCACTTGGCAATGGTATTGACCCAATTAAGGTTATTGACGAATATGGATCAGATGTTTTGAGAATGTCTTTAATATTTAATTGCACACCTGGATTAGATATTAATTTTGGAGATGAAAAAATTCAAAGCGCAAGGTTATTTATTAATAAAATTTGAAACATTGGTCGCCTAATAAAAAATATTCCTATTAATATTAAAAGCGAGTTGCAATATGAAAAATTAGACAATTTCGATAAATGAATATTACTAGAATTTTTAAAAATGACATCTAAAATTGATGAAGCAATGAAAAACTATGAATTCACCGTTGTTTATAAACATATTCAAGAATTTATGATCAATAAATTTTCATCATGATATTTAGAGTTTTTAAAATTCAAAAAAAATGATTATTTTATTCATTATTTATTTAGAGAAATCTTAATAATGCTTCAACCATATATGCCTTTTATTACAGATTATTTGTTTCAAGAAATATACAACGAGGAGCTTTGGGATAATGCACTTGCCAACTACACAATTGAAGATACATTTAATTCAAATGAAATAAACAACCTAATCGAACTAATCACTACATTTAGAAAATATCGTGAAGAAAAACAAATATCTAAAAACATTGCATTAAACTACTTTATCGAAAACTTCGATATTTCTGAAAATCAACAACTAATAATCTTTAAATTGTCAAATTTTGTTATTGGCGAAAATAATGACTTGTCTATCCAAACCTCCTTTGCCAAGGTTTTCATTAAACAAAGCAAAGAAGACAAGGAAAACGAAATTATTGAACTTAAAAAGTTAATTGAAAAAACGAAAAAAGAAATAGAATTTAATAAAACTTTTATTAATAACCCAAACTTTATGAAAAATGCTAGTGAGGATAAAATTAAAGAAAAACAAGAAAAACTAGCACTACACCAAAGAAATTTAGAAGTGTACGAAGAAGAATTAACCAAGAAGGATAACTCATAATAACTTTAAAAACGCACCTGATTTGTGCGTTTTTTCTTGCTGAAATAGGGCTTTAATTAATAATTTTTATTTTATTAAAAAATGCTCTTCTTATTGAATTAAGTTGAAACTCATCAATAATTTTTACGGCGTCAAGGGTTAGCTCAACATTCGCTATATCTAATAAATTTAATTTAATACCTTCTAATTCAAAATTAGTAACTAATTTAGCAATATGTTGATCTCTGAATGCAATAGATTTATAATCAATGAATTTTTGCGCAAGCCTAGAAGATGATAAATTTTCTAGATTTTCATAAATATTATCAAGGGTTTGATATTGATCAAGAAGTTTTATAGCTGTCTTAGACCCGACACCCTTAACACCAAAAAAGTTATCGCTTGAATCACCGACTATGGCCTTATAATCAACTACTTGATTAGGGTTAATGCCATAAATTGATTTAAAATTTTTTGGCGTTAAAATAACAATTCCTTCTTTTGTTTTTTTAATTATTGAAGTATATTCATTAATTAATTGATTAAGATCCTGATCGGCTGAAAAAATTATCTTTTCAATCAAGGGATATTCAAAACATACCTTGGCAATTAAATCATCTGCTTCAACCCCTGCTTTTTCTATATTTACAATATTTAAAGATGTAAGTAATTTTCTTATTATAGTCATTTGATTATAAAATTCATTCGGCATTTTTGCTCGTCCTTCCTTATAATGCTCATATAAATTATGACGAAAAGTTTTTCCCACTGCATCAAATGCTATAAAAAGGTGTGATGGTGAATATTCTTCAATAAGATTAAACAATGTTCTAAAAAATAATAATATTGTACTTGTTGAAACGCCTTCTGCGTTTGTTAAATAAGTATTATTCTTATTGATTGCAAAATAAGAACGATACGTTAAATAAGTACCATCAATAATTAATATTTTTTGTTTCATTATTTAATTACCTCGTAATTTCTTAAAATAATTTTATTATCTAATTTTCTTATAAATTTAATTTTTACAAGCCTGCGTTTAAGTTTGGATAGCTCAGGATCAACTCTAAACATAAAAGCAACTACTTTAAAACTTGAATCTTGAAAATCAATTCTTTGATATTGTCTACCATTTTTATCATTTCCAACTATTACATTAACACATTGAACAATCATTACATACTCATTATTAGGTCTTGTATCTATTAATCTATTGCCATCAATCTCGTAGTTTTGTGTTGTTGAATAATTGTATATTTGGCCAAGCAATTCAATTTCATTTTTTTCAACTATTTGAGTTTCATCTTCATAAACATTTTGTGGTTCACAATTAATGATTTTATCAACAATATCAACCGTATTTTTAAATAAATTTTGTTGTACAAAAACACTAGAATTCGAAGATGAATCAATCTCTTCAAGCATTGTTTTTTGACTTAATTTAAAATTTCGCAATGCATTAGCCTTAATCAATGTCTCTAATGTCGATTTACCAAATGTTTTAATTTTAAACAAGCTAAAATAACAATGTAAGAAATTTTTATATTGGCCATTTACTTTGCGATCATTAATAATTATCCTTATTATCTCGGGACCAATGCCTTTGATTAAACCTAATGGTAAAATTATTTTATTACCAGAAATTATTGCCTTATTTGTTGAAAGATTTATTTCTGGACTAACAATTTGAATGCCCATGGTTTTTGCTTCATTTGCATATTTTGAAATCGTCGCTTGGGCTCCATTTGAACTTGTAATGCATGAACTATAGAACTCTAATGGAAAATTCGCCTTTAAATAAGCCATTTTAAATGTTAGCATTGAATAAGCGACGGCATGCGATTTATTAAATCCATAATCAGCGAACTTTTCAATATTACTAAAAATTTTATTAGCCACTTCTAAACTATATCCATTTTTAGTTGCTTGTCCAATAAATGAATCTTTAATCTCATTCATTTCATCAGCTTTCTTTTTTGAAATAATTTTTCTAAACAAATCAGCCTCTTCGAAAGTCATATTTGCTACTTTCTGAACTATTTGCATAATTTGTTCTTGGTAAATTATAATTCCATATGTATCTTTAACAATTTCATCATATTCCAACGAGATGCTTGGTATTGGTTCTATACCTGCTTTTCTCTTTGCATAGCTTGATACATAAGCCATTGGTCCTGGCCTATTCAATGATATAATAGCACTAATATCCTCAAACGTGCTTACCTTAATTTGCTTTAAGGCCTTAATCATTATAGGGCTTTCCACTTGAAAAATACCGGAAGTATTTCCTTGCGAAAGAAGATCAAATGTTTTTTGATCATTATAATCAATAATGTCTCAATCGATATCCTTTTTTGTTTTCTTTTTAACTTCATCTTCAATTTGCTTAATTGTCGATAGGGTTCTAAGGCCTAAAATATCCATCTTTATTAAACCAAAATAGTCAAGGTATTCCATGCTAAACTGCGTTTGTTGAAAATTATCAATATTTTTAAAAGTCGGCACAAGCTCCATTATTGGCCTTGATGATATTACAATTCCAGCGGCATGTGTTCCTGTTTGGCGATAGAAACCAGAAATTCGAGACGTTTGGTTGATAACGTTCTTAGCAAAAGAATTATCTGTTGGCTTAATTTGCTGCAAAGCACTAATAAATGCCGTATTTTTATTTGCTTCTTCAAATAAACTTCTGTCATCAGACGAAATTAATTTTGAAACTTGATTTATTTTATCGGAAGATACATCTTTATAAGTTCTCAAAACATCTCTAATCGCAGATTTTTTACCTAGAACAGAAAAAGTTACAATATTAGCAACACATTCATACCCATATTTTTGTACAAGATAATTAATAATTTCATGTCTTTGGTCATCCTGAACATCGACATCAATATCGGGCATTGAAATTCTTTTAGGATTAAGAAATCTCTCAAAAATAAGATTGTATTTTATTGGATCAATTTCTGTAATTCCAAGAATATATGAAACCAACGAACCAGCTGCAGAACCTCTTCCGGGGCCAATTGAAATCCCTTTTTTTCTAGCCCAATTGATTCAATCTTGAATAATTAAAAAATAATCCTCAAATCTTAATTGTGAAATAATTTGAAATTCTTTTAATAGTCTATCCTTATAAGCTTGGTTTTCAAAAAGTGCCTTAATTTTAGTATTATTTTTAATTTTTTCTCATATTAAAAATTTTAGATAGCCTTTTGAATCAAGGTTTTGTTCGTTTTTGAAAAATGGCAAATTATATTTATTTTTTTGATGTTCAAAATATATTGACTCAACAAATGCATTAGTTCTATTTACTAATTTATTCATCAAGCCATCTTCATCATCAACATCAAAAAACAAAGTACCATCAAACAATATGTTATTTGTCTTATTATTCATTTTATTCAGTAATTCTATAATCATAAAATCCTGAAAATCGACTGTGTTAAAATTATTTACAACCAAAATATTCTGAAAATAAGAACAAAATTCTTTATTTTTTTCAATATCTATGATTGTGAATCCTATATAATAATTCGATTTGTTTATAACATTTTTAGTTAATTTAAAGTAGCTTAAAATAGGGTTTTCTATAATAACAATATCATCTTCAAAATTAAGAATATCATTAAGATAAATTATTTCATTATTTAATAATTGATAAGATAGCTTTTTAAGGATCTCAAAACCTTTTTGATGCTTAGCAAACAAGATAAATTGGTATCATTGGTCATCAATCATTAGTTTTACATCAAGCCCGAAATTAGCCTTAATGTTATTTTCCATGCATTTTTTATTAGCTTCAGCTAAGCTAAAAAAATGATTCTTTTCTGTAAAGGCAAGATAATTTATACCACTATTAAGAGCTTGTTTTATTGCTTCATCAACAGTTATTGTACTTTCTAAAAAAGAAAACGTCGTATTAAGATGTAGGTTATTTAATTTCATAGTTTAATTATAAAATAATATTAAGTTTAATTTTAAATTAGAGACGTTGAAAGGATATAAAAAAATATTAAATAAAAATTCTATAATAATGATTTTTAAATAAAAATAATAGAATTCAACTTAAATCAAAAAGATATTTTTATAAGTAATCAAAACTAGCCATTTTTAACCCAAAAACAGTTATTTTTTTAAACATTTTCATGTAGAAAACTGAATTTTTTTTATAAATTTTTCTTAAATTTAGATGATAAAGGCTATTAACGATGTCTATAAATTACACTAAAAATACTTAGCCCCAAAAAAACTAATAAAAATGAGACAAAACATTCTCTTAGTCCCATAAAATAATTTTGCTATCAAGTAAAAATGCGTTTTAACATAAATCAATTTTATGCAAAAACAAATATATAAACAAGAGGGGGGATAAAAATGGATCAAATTAAATTTTTGGTTGATAATTCAGCTGATATTTCTTCAAAAGATTTAATTAATTTAAGAACCTTCTATTCTCCTATTATTGGAAGTCTGGGTGTTGCTTTCTATCAACATTTATATGATTTATATAATATAAATAGACTAAAGAAATATGATTTAGCCAAAACTTCAGAATTTCTAGTTATGTCGATAAACCAAATAAAAGATGCTAAAAATAAATTAGAGGGTTTAGGTCTAATTAAAACCCTGCAAGACAAAGATGGTACTTTATTATTTAAATTAATAAAACCACTATGTGCCAATGGAATTGTAAAAAATTCCCTTATCGCTAATTTGTTAAAAAATAAATTAGGTGAAGTTTTATATAATAATTTAATTAAGAATAATGCATTTTATTATTATGATGAAACAGAATTTAATAATGTTTCAAAAAACTTTTTTGAGGTCTTTTCTAGTGAAAAAATTTCTTTGCAGCAGGAAGATTGCTTTGATTTTAAAATTATTAATGAACACGAATTAATTGAAGATCTCACTTCAGAAGAATATATTAGTTACCACACAAGAAAAGAACTCAGTCCATCGCAAATTTTGATGCTAAAAAAAATAAAGTCATTAAATTTTAAGGATAATGCTATTAACAATATAATAAAATATTCAATTTCTATAAATAATGCCATTATATGCAATTACATCCTAAAAATAGCCAATGACTTTGCAAGAAGAAACTTATATGATGCATATTTAATCGATAATGAATTATGTCAAGCTTCTCTAAATAGAAATAATAGCTATTCTTTATTTAGTAAAAAATATAATAATATTAATGATGATTTAAACGATGTACTAACATGAGATGACTAAAAGGAATAAATAATGGAGAAAAAGATTTTTGATTCAATATTATCACCTAATGAAAAAATAAATATTGATGAATTAAGGAATGAAGTTCTTTCAAAGGATTTTATTCAAACAGAAATTAAAAGATTAAACCTTAATGAAAAACAAATAAAAAAGGGTATGGGTATCTTACAAAGATATCATGATTCAGTTATCAAAAATCATAAAAAGCCTGACTATAAGCTGTTTGTTGATATTTATGGTTTTTTGGCTGAAGATTATAGTAATGATAAGGAGATAATAAGAAGCCAACAACTAGAAAAATTCTGATTAACATCAATCACAGAGTTAGATCCAATATTTAAGAAATATTTTCAAAAAAATAACAATTCGTCTGATGTTGTTGCTTTAAAAAAAACAACAAAAATTTTTATCGACTCATTACCTAAAACTATTGCTAGTGAAGATATTAGAGCTAAATTTAGAACAATGATCACCGGAAAAGGCGTTTTTGATTTTAACATTTGATTATGAGGAACCAATTTTACAATAAGCAATGATATTATTAAATATATAGCTCTAATGAATGTAATTAGCCAAGGCAAGACAGTAGCCTTTTTAAATGCTAATGAACTATATAATTTTCTATCATCAAATAAAGAAGAAAAACAATCAATATGTTATTATTTGAATAATGTTGATGTATTATTCATTGCAAATCTTAGTTTAGGTTTGAAATCCCAATGATTTTTTGACTTATTAATTAACATATTTGAAACACGTATACAAAAAAAATCACCAATTATTATTTCTTCAACAAAGGATCTTTTGAATAAAAACACAAAATTACTAACTACATACTATTATTCAAAAGATAATGAAAATGATTTAGAAGAAGTTTTTAAGACAATGGTGGCTAATTTCTTTAAAAAAATTGTAATTTCATAAAAAGGCGTTAAATTGTAGCAAAAATGAGCCACCTAACATATATAGTAAAATGTTATAGGTGGTTTTATTATTCATGAAATAGAAAACAAAAAATTAGATGTTATAACTACATATTCCAATTTAACAAATAAGCAATTATCCTTGAAAGCAAAATGTTCAATATCAACCAAAAAAGATTAAAACAAAAATTAAGAAATGCTGAATTATGCAAAAAAAGTTAACTTAGCACATGGCAATCAATGAGGCGATAGAAAAAAAGATTTACAATAATGATTTAATTATCAATTATGAAAAAAATATGAAAGCAAAAAAATAATTGCTGGAACAAAAAATAGTTCTTGTAATTCATATATGTCTTAGTGTTTGTTTTATGAGAGAATAACTAATGCAAAAATATCATATAGTCAATTAACAAGAAGACTTACACAAAGCGGTTTTCTAAGTGCTTTTGCTCATAAAAATACAATAAAAAGACAAAGAACTTTTGTAAAAAATATATACCTTATAAGCCAAATATTTTGCCTAAAGAAAAGATTGCAAAACCAACCATAATCTCAAAAAGAAAATTAGTAAATATGGCGAATGTGTTGAACTTGATGGATCTATTCATTTTTATGTTGATCAAACCTTATGAACAATTGTTGCATGTATCGCTGTTTTAACCTCAAAAGTTTTATCACTTTATTTTGATAAAAAAAGCGTAAATCAGTAAAAGATTGATTAGTTAATTCTAACCTTACTTAAAAATAGTATAGTACTAAAATGAAACGCAAATAATATTTATGAAAAAATTAAGTCTAACCTTGCTTAAAAATAGTATAGTACTAAAATTGTATTCCAATGTACAATATTCATCAATTTTGTCTAACCTTGCTTAAAAATAGTATAGTACTAAAATGCTCATGAGGGTATCTCCTACCATATCTCAGTCTAACCTTGCTTAAAAATAGTATAGTACTAAAATCATAACCAGTTGGATTAGCAATAACTGAAAGTCTAACCTTGCTTAAAAATAGTATAGTACTAAAATAGACTAAATCCCCTTTCCACTTCCCTTTCAGTCTAACCTTGCTTAAAAATAGTATAGTACTAAAATAAACAGTTCTAATAATGTTACAACTTTTATGTCTAACCTTGCTTAAAAATAGTATAGTACTAAAATTATGTGAAGACAATTAATATTAATAAAAAAGTCTAACCTTGCTTAAAAATAGTATAGTACTAAAATACCCAACATTCTCGATCCTGTAAGAATAATGTCTAACCTTGCTTAAAAATAGTATAGTACTAAAATAAATATTTTTAATAATGTTACAACTTCTATGTCTAACCTTGCTTAAAAATAGTATAGTACTAAAATATTGGACCTGATAAGGAAATTATAGTTGTAGTCTAACCTTGCTTAAAAATAGTATAGTACTAAAATAAAAACATGATTAATGTTATTGTTTTTTGAGTCTAACCTTGCTTAAAAATAGTATAGTACTAAAATAAGATAAGGGAAACCAATCTCAAAATGACGTCTAACCTTGCTTAAAAATAGTATAGTACTAAAATTAAATATAGTTACTGATGGGATATTATTTAGTCTAACCTTGCTTAAAAATAGTATAGTACTAAAATAGGTAATAACATCATATCATTTCATAATTTGTCTAACCTTGCTTAAAAATAGTATAGTACTAAAATAAACATCTTTAGTATTGTAAACAAATTTAAGTCTAACCTTGCTTAAAAATAGTATAGTACTAAAATAGATGTATTATTTTGACTTGTTGTAGTTGAAGTCTAACCTTGCTTAAAAATAGTATAGTACTAAAATTTGTGGAATATACTATAGGATGTTATATTGGTCTAACCTTGCTTAAAAATAGTATAGTACTAAAATTGCAATACAAAAAACTTTCTTGATTTTTTGGTCTAACCTTGCTTAAAAATAGTATAGTACTAAAATTTATATTATTAATGAAAAATATATTAATAGAGTCTAACCTTGCTTAAAAATAGTATAGTACTAAAATGTCATTTTTGTGTAAAAACGTTTAAATTTCATTAATTAGCATGAAAAATGAGCCACAAATATTTTGAACTTATTTAAGTATACATTTTGAATAATTTCTAATAAAAAATATAAAAAAGCTCTACTAGGAATAGAATAATTTATAAAATTTATGTCTCTTCTTATTTTTTTATAAATCTTCATTAATTGATCGCATTAAATCTATTTCTCTTTATGAAATAAGACCAGTTTTAACAAAAGATTCTAAAATTTCTGTTTTTTTAGATAACATTTGATTGTAGTAATATCCGGCTTCTTGATGTTTCACATTTTTTTTAACCACCGATATTCCAAGAGGAAGCTTTTTACTATATGGTATTTTCTCATACATTTGAATGTCGTTTTCATTCAATTCAAAAGCTTTATGTCTTTTATTGTTTATGTGAAAATAGTATTGTTGATCTGCCCGATCATAAAAGTTGCATCATTTTTTGATGTGACTTTTATTTTTTGATTTTTTTCATTTTTAGGAATATATTTTTTATTTTTAAATGTTACAATTCCATTAAAAATTTGTCTTTTAATTGGCAAATCAAAATAAGCTTCAAGAGTTGCACTGTTTGGTTTTCTAAATTCATTTTTTTCAGAATCGGTAATTGATTTTCTTGTTTTTATATCATTAAGCATTGCAATAATTTCGTGTCTATATTTATTAGCGTCTTGGTTTGTTTTAATATTTCTATCTTTTAAAAATATTGGAATTCTATTATGTGCAATTCTTCAAAAACTTTATATATGTGGTTTTTCATTAGATACTGATGTTGTTATAAATTCAGTACCTAATTTTGTGACTGCATCATACAAAATAGCGCTAGATTCGAGGCTATTATGAAAATTCATTCTATTATCACTAATCATTATCTTTAGTATCACATATTCATTAATCATATCTTGAATAATAATTTGATAACCTTTTACTGATTTACGCTTTTTTTATCAAAATAAAGTGATAAAACTTTTGGAGTTGAAACATCGTTACATGCAGCAATTGCTCATGAGGTTCGATCAACATAAAAATGAATAGATCCATCAAGTTCAACATATTCACCTATATTTACTAATTTTCTTTTTGAGGTTATGTTTAGTTTTGCAATCTTTTTTAGGCAAAATATTTGGCTTATAAGGTATATATTTTTTGCAAAAGTTCTTTGTCTTTTTATTGTATTCTTATGAGCAAAAGCACTTAGAAATCCGCTTTGTGTAAGTCTTCTTGTTAATTGGCTATATGATATTTTTACATTAGTTATTCTCTCATAAAACAAACACTAAGACATATATTAATTACAAGAACTATTTTTGTTCCAGTAATTAATTTTTTGCTTTCATATTTTTTTCATAATTGATAATTAAATCATTATTGTAAATCTTTTTTTCTATCGCCTCATTGATTGCCATGTGCTAAGTTAACTTTTTTTGCATAATTCAGCATTTCTTAATTTTTGTTTTAATCTTTTTTGGTTGATATTGAACATTTTGCTTTCAAGGATAATTGCTTATTTGTTAAATTGGAATATGTAGTTATAACATCTAATAATTTTCGTTTTCTATTTAATTGAAAATAGTTTAATTCTATTTTGCGCATAATAAAACCACCTATAACATTTTACTATATATGTTAGGTGGCTCATTCTTGTTACAATTTAATGAATTCTTGTATAAAAACGTTCAAATTTGATTAAAAATTAATCTAAAATGATTGATTTTATAGCATTTTGCAATGTTTTACTTTCTTTGATTTTTTCAATGTCATCAATATTGAATTTTTGCATAAGTATTTCTTTAATTAGAGATACATTATCAATATTGATAAATGTTTTATTATCAAAAATTGAACAAACTTCCAACTCTTCAAAGCTATTACAAATATCTCAAATATTGTTAGTTAATATAATAAAGTTAAATTTATTAGTAAAAGTAACCAACTCGCTAATATTGATATTATCAAAATTAGTGATAATTACAAGTTGCTTATCTAATTGATTTGTTAAATCAAAAAACTTAAATAAAATATCTTTATTAATCAATTTCTGATCATTTAGTTGGAATAAAAATTTAACTAACTTTGATTTATCTAAATTAAGATAAATAAAATCTTCAGCAACTAAATTTGTATAAAAATTTAATACTTCAGATAATAAATCACTTTTGATTAAATTTTCTTGATCAATTCTACTGTCTTTTATAAACATTTTATATAAACTATTTTTACTGCTAAAGTTAAGGATATTAATAACTTTTGATAATGGATTAATAATAATACTTTCATTAACAAAATAGCCTTTATTATTAATTAAAAGACTTGGTTGATTATTTTGATTTTCATGATTAATTAACATAGCTAAAAAAGCTAAAGAGTTACTGCTTTCAATAACTCTAATTCCTTGATAGTCATAATCTAAAAGATGACTAAATTTTACTATTTCTAACATAATTTATACCTCTAAATATATTTTTTTATCTAAGTAATATTCATTTAGTGATTTTTCGCCATTAATGATTTCAATATTTTGATATTGGCTTTCTGTTACTAATAGAATTCTCACATTTGATTTTTTTGGAACGATTTTTATTAGTTTATCCTTTTCATAAGGATATTGAGTGTGAGCTGATATACATTTAACATAGATTGAATATTGAATCATGCTATAACCTAATTTAATTAGTTCATTTCTAAATTTATTATAATAAGCGATATTATCATCGTCCATCGAAATATCATACATAACAATTATTCGCATAAATCTACTTTGAATTTCAATCAATGATTAACTCTTCTAATGAACAATTTTCTAATATTTTTTTAACTGAATAATCAATATAATCGCGAATTTTTATATGCTTATTATTCACATTAATGTGCTCATCAAAAAATTCATATAGCATTTGCTTAAAAATTTTTCAATTCACTTCTTGATAATTAGCTTTCTTGATTAAATACTGATATACAACATAGTCAATAAACACTCTAGCTATTTCCATTAGATCACATGCTAAACTATAAGGGTTATTAAAGCTTTTATGAAAAACGCCAATGCGATTATCAAAGCCACGCCCATTAATTGCCCGACTATAAAATGATAGTAAAATCGTATACCCATAATTTAGCATCGCATTAATATCATCATCAAAGTTATTTCTTTCTCTTTTAAAATCAGCTCCAAAAATATTTTTATAATAAAGTTTAGCTGCATGAGCCTCGCGGTTAGATAAATCACCAATTTTGACATCTAAAATATAATTTTTAAATTTTTGATAATCTTCATCATTAACTAAATTAAAATTTACTAACAAATTAAGTTGATTAGAAATCTTTAATTTAACAATATTTTTTCAGGTTATGGCTTTGTAATTCTCATCTCAAGTTAATTGAGATAAAAATACTTTGTTATTATAATAATTATCAAACGGAATAATTTGCGCCTGAGGCAGATGTTTTTCGTTGCATATAATTATGTTAACTTTTTCTTTTATAAATTTATTAATTAGTGGTATTGATATTGTTGTTTTATTATTTTCGAAAATAATACTATCAATATCATTAGTTGGTATTGTAATTTTACCTTGTTCTTTTTTAATAATTAAATTTCCTAAAAAAAAGTGATAAATATTCACTTTCCGTAACATCGATTATTTTCTTCATATTCTTCTTTCTGCTTATATACTAAGCAAAAAAATTACATTGCAATTTTAAATATTATTTAAAAAATTCATTAAATTGGACTTCTAATAATTAATATAACTATTTAGCTTGTTAATTCTTAATCAAATTGCACTATTTTTATAGTTTAAAAATGTTTATTAAACTTATGATATC